>JAYTBD010000656.1:0-3490 GCA_043737155.1 Fimbriiglobus sp.
GTCGGATCGGCCTTTACCGGCGGGCCTTTTTCCGCGCTCGGGTCGAACGCGTCGCTGGCCGGCGGACGCTCCGGTATCTTCGGGTTCGTCAGGATTTCGCTCGTGCGCAGATCGCGCCACACCACGTCCACCGTGATGCTGACCTCCGCTTCGCGGACGAGGTTCTGCGGGTTGCGATTCACCACGGCCTTGCCCACCAGCACGATGGTGCCGATGAGTTCGGTGTCGGCGCGGGCCGGGTCGGAGACGATCTTGATCGGCGAGCGCCGGGCCGCGAGTTCCTCGACGACGGCCTTGGTCACGTCCACGTCGATGCCGCGGTGCGGGTTGGTGATGAACGCGTTGAGCTTGAACGTCGGGATGTACACCGAGCGGATGTTCGGGTCGAACTGCGGCTCGGTGGTGTAGCCGAACAGCGTGAAGTTGCGGTCCGACCGGCAGCCGAGCGCGGCCAGCGCGCCGGCCGCGAACGCGGAAGCGAGGAACGTGCGACGCGTGTTCATGATCTTCTCCGGACTTGTCGGGGCACCCCTTGTGGCTGCCCGTATCCGAATTCGGACTCGCCCGGGGAAACAGACGGTGCATTTGGCATCCGGGAAAGGGCACCTACAAGGGGTGCCCCTACAGGTTGCCTCATCACTTCCCGTCGTACCCTTGCGGGACGATCGTCGGCTGCTTGTCCTTCGGCCCCGCGATGACTTCCTTCGTCGCCGCACCGTAGTCCGTCTTCGGCTTCACGATGCCGACCACTTTCTCCCAGCCATCCTTAATTTGCTCCCGCGTCGTCACTTTGCCGCTGGCTTTGTCCGCTTCGCGCTGGGCCTTGATCCGCTCCATCTCTTCGATGCGCGACTTCGACAGATCCGAGAACTTGGTCCCCGGGTAGCGCCGCATCACCAGTTCGTAGTAGAAGTAGGCCGAGCCGGGGTGCTCCGTGCGGCGGTAGTATTCCGCCGTCTCGTAGTCCTTCTCCGCCTGCTGAATCCGGATGGCGAACTTCTGCCGCGTCAGCCACGCCGCCTTCTCTTTGTCCTGCACGTACTGCGGCTCGGTCGCTTCCAAATTGTGGACGAGCTGCAACGCCTCGGCGCTCTTCTGGCCGTCGTACACGGCCCCGCCGGTGGCGTTGTTCTTGGCCATGACCGCGTACTTGGCCGCCTCCTGCCGCAGGGGGCTGTCCTTGTACATGTCCACGAGCGTGCTGTAGAAGTGGTCGGCTTCCTCGAAGCGACCGTGCGTGAAGTGGATGAACCCGCACCAGAACATCGCCTTGTCCGCGACGGTGGCGTTCGGCGCCCCGACCGCGATGTTCTCCAGCGTCTTCAGCAGTTCGCCTTCCTGGTCGATCGCCGGCTTGCTCCGGTCCGTGAAGTTCGGCATCCGCGGCAGCCGCACCATCGCCTTGCCGTTCTCTTTCTCGTCGATGTCGCCGAGGGTATCTTTCATCCAGTGCTCGGCGATGGCGTACATCCGCGTCGCGGCCTGCTCGCTGTAGATGCCCGCCGGGAAATCTTGGAGCAGCCGGTTGTACGTGTCGACCGCCGCGGGCAACCGGCCGCGCATCCGCACGCACTCGGCCTCTTTGAAGCGGGCCTTCTCGGTCATCCCCGCCGGGTTGTACGTGTTGTCGGCGAGGTCGCCGTAGATCTTCTGCGCGTCGTGGTATTGCTCTCGGGTGAAGAGTTCCTCGGCGTTCGCCATCTTCGCTTCGGCGTCCGGATCGTGGTAGGCGTTGGTCACCGTACTGCGGACGGTCTCGTAAAAGCGATCCTTCAAGCTCTTCTTTTTCCCGGTGCCCGCATTGCAACCGGTCAGCAGCAGCGCGGCGAACACCCCGAGGGCGCACGCCGCGGGTCGAGGGCGGATGATCGGCATGATTCGAGTTCTCCCTCAACCCCGGAACGGTGATCGATCGATGCCCGTGCTAGCCGCCGTCGACGTAGCCGAGCAACCGCGGACGGCGGCCCAGCACGTAACTGACCGTCTGCCCGAGAACGGCCCGGACCTCGCGCACCGCTTGGAGCGGGACGAGTTCGGGCGGCTTGTGGGCTTGCCCCTCGGGGCCGGCCAATTCCAGAAGAATCGACCGGGCCACCGCGGACAGCGGTCGGCGATCGCGCACGGGCGGGGAGCAATCGGGGCAGACGAGGCCACCGGCTTCGGGGCTGTATTCGACCCGGACCGGCTCGGCTTCAGGCACCGACAGCTCCCGCGCGCACACGGCGCAGGCATCGAGCCGCGGGCTATATCCCAGTTCGCGGAGCCAGACAAGCTCAAACGCGCTCACCCGCCGCGGCACGCTCTCGGTCAGCGTCCGCAACGTTTCCACGGCCGCGTCGAAGAGCGCCGGGTGCGGATCGTAATCCTGCGTCCCTTCGGAGAGCAGCTCGGCGATGTAGTACCCGGCGTACAAGGCGGGGAGGTCGGTGCGGAGGTGCGGAAAGCGCTCGACGATCTGGGCTTCGGTGAGCAGTTCCAAGCCCCCGGCCTTGCGGATGAAGTTGACGTGGCAGACGTTGAGAAGGTCGAAGGCAATTTCGAACTTGGAATTGAGCCGACGCCCGCCCTTGGCGAGCGCGCGGATCTTCCCGAACTCGCGGGTGAACAGGGTGGCGATGCGACTGGTCTCGGACCAATCGGTCCCGCGGACCACGATGGCGAGTGCGGCTTCGGGCATATGGAGGGATTGTAGGCGCCCGGCTCAGGAGCGATCCTGTCAACGAGCGACCGCAACTCGATCCGCCAATCCCAGATCGTTACACACCTTTCAGCAGTTTCCAGTGCGCGACGGCGGCAGGCGCAAATGAGCGGCACGACATCTGCCATTGAAAACGCTTCAGTAACCCCGAGTACTTCGCGCGTCAATTACGAGCGCGGAGTGCATAACTTTGTTTCACCGAGAGGTACGCCATGTTTTCGCTATTGAGTTGGATCGTCGTGGGCCTGATTGTCGGCGTGATCGCGCGGGCATTGGTCCCCGGCAGGCAGTCCTTGGGGCTGATCATGACGATCGTGCTCGGAGTCGTGGGAGCTTTCGTAGGGGGGTTGATCTCCTCGGCATTCTGGCCGGAGTGGAGCAGCAACCCGGACGTCAACCGCATGTGGCCCGGTTGGCTCATGTCGATCTTGGGAGCCGTGGTCGTCCTGTGGGGATATGTGGCCCTCACGAGTCGGCGCGGCGCCGCAGTTTAATGCTTTTCGACTACGGATCCCACTGGCAGCCCGCGTTTGCGGGCTGCTGTCGTTAACTCCTATCCGCCGGTCCTTCCGGTAGACGTGCCGCCAGAAAAGACAGCCAAGATTCGTCCTTGGCTGTTTTGTCCGCGACATCGTTGGATCAGCTTTTACCGCGGTCTCGACGGAGTTCAGAAGAACGGTTATAGGCATCGCTTATGGCTGGGCGGACATGTTCCCACTTTCTCAATTTCGCCGCCGCGGAGCGGTCGTATTCGAGACGTAGCTCCGGTTCCACTTCGTCGAACGACTGGCC
>JAYTBD010000657.1:0-8508 GCA_043737155.1 Fimbriiglobus sp.
ACTGATTTTCGGTACGCACCCATAGCCGTCATCACTCTGGCCGATGTCGGATTTTTTTATTACATGCTTGTTGCAAGCATTCAAATATGTTCTAACGGCGGTGATATTCCCCGATTCGGGATTGCCTTCCTATGACATCGAATGGGACGGCGCACGGGCGCTATTCCGCCCGGCGCCGTGACGATGACTCAAAAACGATGACCGGAAATCAATGTTGAGGTCCGACCATGACTGCTAAGACCGTGGTGCCGCGTGATCGAGCCGTCAAACTCGCGATCGTCGAGCGGCTCGAACAAGTACCCTTCGAACGCGCCTTCGAAGATCCCGGATTCCGTAAACTCCTCGACGAAGACTGCGAGAGTGAACAGCCGATTTACACGAAGGAGTCGATCGACGGCCTCGAGCAGGCGCGCGAACTGCGGCACGCGAAGCGCACGGCGCCGACCACTTCCCTCTTCAGGAGCAACAAGAGCGTGCTGATCGTGCCCGGCTTCATGGGCTGCCAACTGCGCGACGTGAAACCGAACGGCGAAGGTCTCATCTGGATCGATCCGAAGCTCTACGTGACCTCGGCCGCGAACTCGAGCGAGCTTTCGGCGCTGAAGCTGGCCGATTACGACGGGGAGACGCCGGAGCGCGAGGCCGACGGCGCATTCGAAATCCGCGAGGACGGCGCCGTCCCCATCCTGTATGCCGGGTTGAAGTACTACCTCGAGAGCGGCCGCTGCGAAGTGCGCACGGCGGGATTCGACTGGCGCAAGGATATCGACGAGTCGGCCGAGCTCGCGAAGCGGCAGATCGTGGCGTACGCCGCCGAGTCCCCCGGTCGGCCGCTCTTCGTCATCGCCCACTCGCAGGGGAGTCTCGTCGCGCGGCGCGCCCTCCAACTCCTCGGGAAGGATACCGCCCGGCGCCTCGTCAATCGGCTCATCCTCATCGGCCCGGCCTCTTACGGCACGTTCTCGGCGGCTTTCGCCCTCGCGGGCAATCACGAGATGCTCGCCCAACTCGCGGGCTACGGTTTCGAATGGCCCGACGACCTTTCCGAAGTCTTGCAGTCGATGACCGGACTCTACCAACTTCTGCCGTGGAAAATCGATACCGTGGGCATGACCCCGGAAGAGATCCAGGCGATCGGGGTGCCGGAGACTTGGAAGGATCTGATCGACTCGGCGCGGCTGAAGAAGTTCTTCGGATGGGGGCAGAAGGTCGACATCGAGTTCTTCAATGACCGGACCTCGATCATTCTCGGCGACAAAAAAGACACGCCCAATGGCGTGAAATTCGTCGATGGGGTGCCGGTCGAAATGGGCCAGACCCAAGGCGACGGCGCGGTGCCGGACAAGTGCGCGATCCTGAACGGGGTGAACGACTTGGCCCGGGCCCCCGGCGCCGACCACATGACACTGCCGTTGAGCCACCGCGTGATGCAGGCGGTCTGGCGGATGATCGATACGAACCTGACGGCGAAGGCGATGGCCTTCGGAGCGAACGGGAAGCCGAAGTTTTCGGTGGCCGCGGACAGAGATCGGGGGATCCCGGAGTTGCCGGAGCCGAAGAATCTCCTCCACCTCGCCGGCGTGAAAAAGGATTCCGTCGCGAAATCGATCCGCGGCGGCCGGGCGAAGAAGCAGGTGCCGCTGGTGCTCGAAACCCCGGCGGCTCCGGCGAACCGGCGACTGCGCGTCTTTTCCTACGATCCGCTCTTGGCGAACGACCCCGATTCGATGGGCTTGGAATCGATCGTTCTGAAGCTCGATTGGGACGACGAATCGGCCGACGGGGCGAAGTTGCAGCCCGGCCCGGTCGGCGAGTACCTCGAAGTGGTCGATTACGATCCGGCGAGCCGCTGCTTCTATCCGCCGGTCGATCTGAACCATCCGAACTTGCTGGCGCAAGACGGTGTGCCCCTCAGCGAGGCCGATCCGCGCTTCCACCAACAGATGGTCTACGCGGTCGGCATGGCGATCATCGCCGTGTTCGAGCGCGCGCTCGGGCGCACGATCCAGTGGTCTCCCGATTTGCGCTTGGACGAGAATGGGATCAAGCACCCCGGCCCCAACGGCGAGTACGTCCGGCGGCTGCGCATCTACCCGCACGCGATGCGCGAACCGAACGCGTACTACGATCCGCAGCGCAAGGCCCTGCTCTTCGGCTACTTCCCCGCCAAGGCCGTTCCCGGCGGTCGGAACCTCCCCCGCGGCACGGTCTTCACCTGTCTGTCGTTCGACGTGATCGCCCACGAGATGACGCACGCCGTCCTCGACGGGATGCACCGCCACTTCCTCGACGCCACGAATCCGGACGTGCTCGCCTTCCACGAGGCCTTCGCCGACATCGTCGCGCTCTTCCAGCACTTCTCGCACCCGTCCGTGCTGCGCACGCAAGTGGCGAAGGTCGCGGGGAAGCTCGAAGGCGAAGGGCTACTCGGGGAATTGGCCCAGCAGTTCGGCGAAGCCATCGGCATGCACGGCTCGCTCCGGAGCTACCTCGGCGACCGCGAATCTGGCGTGTGGAAGCCGAAGAAGCCCGATCCGAACCTGCTCGCCGCGACCGACGAGGTCCATGCGCGCGGGGCGATCCTGGTCGCGGCCCTGTTCACCGCCTTCCAAACCATCTACCGCAAGCGGACCCGCGACCTGTTGCGCATCGCCACGCGCGGCACCGGCATCCACCCGGCCGGCGACCTCCACCCGGATCTCGTCGACCGCCTGACCGACGAAGCCGCCAAGACCGCCCGCCACATGCTCACGATGGCCATCCGCGCCCTCGACTACTTGCCGCCCGTCGATCTGACCTTCGGGGATTACCTCCAGGCGCTCATCACCGCCGATGCCGACGTCGTGCCCGAGGACGGCAAGCTCTACCGCATCGCCATCGTGGACGCGTTCCGCCAGTGGGGCATCTATCCGCAGCACGTCGCCAGCCTCTCCGTGGACAGCCTCCTCTGGAACCCGCCCGAAGCCTCGGCGACGCAGCTCGAGATGGGCTTCTTCCGAGATCTGCTCGACGTCGGCGGCGGGACGCTCAAGATCGACCGCGCCGACATGTACGAGCGGCAGCGGCAGGTGCAGAAGCAGCTCCACGGAGTGCTGCGGGCGAGTTTCCTCGCCGATCCCACCCTCGCGGACAATTGGGGACTGATGGTGACTTCGGATGCGCCCGCGACCATCGCGCGCGACATCGACGGAGTTCCGAAATTCGAGGTGCATTCCGTGCGCCGCTGCCGCCGCGTCGGTGCGGACGAACAGGAGCGGATCGACATCCTCGTCGAAATCGCGCAGATGCGCCGCGGCTACTTCGACCCGGCGGTGCAGGCGAGGGCCGACGCGGGAGAAGATGTGGGCGCGGGAGCCGATTTCCCGTTCCGCGGCGGGGTGACACTGATCGTCGATCCGCGCGCCGGCCGCATCCGCTACGCCATCCGCAAGGCGATCCGGAGCGATAGCGAGGCGACGGATCCGCCCGAGAGATCCGGGGAGTCCGCGGGGTCGCGGCTCCACAAAGTCCGCACCTTCCTCGGCGGGAGCGGCCGGCCGCTCGGACTGCGGAACAACTACTTCAAGGCCGCCGCCAATCCGTTTCCATTCCTGCATGCCTCGGACGACTGAACCGCGCCCCGACCCAGTCCCACCCACTCCGGCCAGGAGCCGCCATGGCGAAAGAAACCGCGAAGCCGACGAA
Organism: Fimbriiglobus sp.; assembly: GCA_043737155.1. Classification (GTDB taxonomy): domain Bacteria; phylum Planctomycetota; class Planctomycetia; order Gemmatales; family Gemmataceae; genus JALHQU01. The sequence continues at coordinate 3,685 of JAYTBD010000657.1, forward strand.
AAAGCCGGCGAAGAAAGCCGCCCCACGGAAAGCGAGAAAACCGGCCGACTTCGTGCCGCGCGCGACGGTGCGAATGTACTGCCAAGGGCTGGGCGACTGCTTCCTGCTGAGTTTCGAGACGGCGCCGAAAGTGTTCTTCCGGGTCCTGATCGACTGCGGCATCTACAAGGCCAGCCCCGATGCCGGCCGGATCATGAACGAGGTCGTCGACGACATCGTGGAGACGACGAAGACGGACGAGCACGAGCACGGCTACGTCGATGTCCTCGTCGTCACGCACGAGCACTGGGACCACATTTCGGGATTCTACCAAGCAATTGACAAGTTTGAATTGCTCGACGTCGGCGAAGTCTGGCAGGCGTGGACGGAGGACGAGAAGGATCCGATCGCGCGCGACCTGCTGGCCAAATACAAGAAGGTCAAGGCCAACCTCGTGGGCGCGCTGCGCGCTCTGCAGAACGCGAAGGGCCTGTCGGTGCCCCGCGCGCTCGGCGAAGCCTTCGAAGTTATGGGCTTCTTCGGCGTTTCCAAGGAGGGCGGCAAGGACGGCGACAAAGCGAACGACGACGAGTACGAAATGATCAAAAAGATGCTCGCCCGGAAGGGACGACCGGACTGCCTCGTCCCCGGCGAAGTGAAGGAGCTCGAGGGCACCGGCGTGAAAGCGTTCGTGCTCGGCCCGCCGAAGGACCTCGTCGCCCTGGGCAAGGACGACCCCGGCGCGAAAGACGGCTATCACAAACAGGCGAGCGCCTTCTTCGACGGCATGGGCGCCGCGCTCGGCGCCATCGAGAGCGGCGCCGACGCCGTCGACGCCGCCGACCGGCGCGGCAAGCCATTCGCCCCCCGGCAGGAGGTGCCCCTCGCCCACGCGAAGGAGACCGACTTCTACCGGCACCTGTACGCTTTCGGCGATGGGGACCACCCCCAAGCGTTCCGCTCGATCGACGACATCGAGTCCGAATCGCTCGGCCACCTCGCGCTGCGGCTCGACAGCCACATCAACAACACGAGCCTCGTCCTCGCGTTCCGCTTGGAGTCGGGCCGCGTCTTGCTCTTCCCCGGCGACGCCCAAGCGGGGAATTGGAAATCCTGGGCGAATCCGGAGAAACCCCTGGCGTTCGAGAATCCGAAAATCGACGCCCGCGAACTGCTCGAGCAAACGGTCTTTTACAAGGTGGGACACCACGGTAGCCACAACGCCACGCCGAAGACTTACGGCCTCGCCCTCATGACCCACCCCGGACTGCGGGCGATGGTCCCGGTCGATCACGAGATCGCCTTCGGGGCCGGGTACGGGGAGATGCCCCTGATCGAGATCCTGAACGATCTGGGTAAGCGCACCGGTGGCTCGAGCGTCCGCGCGGACAAACTCGCCGAAGCGCCGGCGGCGACATTCACACTCTCGACAAAGATGCTCTCGCTGAGGACGAAGAAGGGGGGCTCAACTTTCGAGCGTCCGCTGTACTGCGAAACGTCCTACGACTTGGACGACTGATCGGCCGGGGGAGAACTTCTGGAGTGCCCGTCGGATCCCGCTGAGTTCCCCGAGGTCGGGCTGGTGTTCGCCAAAGATAAGCAGCCCCGGTCCGGAACAGCAGTCGGGGATACATCCGCGCTGCCCGAGCCGATTTGGCGATGGCGGGGCAAGACGTCGGACGAACTCGATTGTGGGTGTACCTCTGGAATTTGGCACTCTCCTGTCCCGTAGGGGCTCCTGTCCCGTAGGGGCACCCCTTGTGGGTGCCCGGACGGCCCGGAATTCGCAAGGCACGGGGATTGTGGTGTTCCGCACTTCTTTAGCGACTGTCACCGGGTTATCCGGTTCCGGGCATCCACAAGGGGTGCCCCTACGGGTAATGCCAAATTCAGAAGGTGTACCCTTCATTGTTCTTGAGATTGACCGCAAATGGTCGGGGACGTACGCTGTAACTGTTCCGAATCGCCGCATCGGTGGGTATTCCATGCTCCGGGGCTTGGTGACTTTCTTGGTCAGCCTCCAGTTGCTCATGCCACCGGGCCTGTGCATCTGCCAATTCGCGCCGCATGCCAATGAAGTGAATATCGCCAACTTCCGCGTCGGACCGATCGCGGATCAACATACGGACGAAGCCGTTCGCAGTTGTTGCTGCACCGCTTGTCTCAGCCATGGGACTAGCGACCGGGGAACCGCTCGATCCGAATTACCACAGAAGCCTTTCCAAGAAGAACAGAACGCGCCGAAACCCGCGAATCATTTCCCCGGTTGCCCGGCCGAATTGGGAGATATGCCGACGAAATTGGCAGTGTCCGTTGTCATCTTGGAACTCGACGACTTTGAAGGGGTCTTCTCGGTCGATTGGTCGAATGCGAATAATCCCGTGGGTCGCGAGAAAGCCCGCTTAGACTTCACCCCGCATTCACCGCCCTTGTTCATCTCGCATTGCACTTTGGTGATTTGACTCCGCACCTCGTCTGGCCACGTTGCCGGTGAATTGCCACCGGGCGACGGCTGCACCCCATTTCATTGCTGGCCCGTCCACAAGTACATTCCGTCAGTGTGAGGTCACTATGGGTTCTCCACCCCCTGCATCGGCGGGGACTCTGCGCGGGCTTTTGCGGAAGGTTCCCACCGTGGGAGTCCTCGCCACTCTCGTCGGCGTCGCTTATTGGGGGCATGCCAACGATTGGAGTCTCCCCGGAGGCAAGGCCGGGGACGTCACTCCGTCGGAACAGGATGCTGCCGCGCGGCCGACGGTGCGATTCCAAGCTCCCGGTGCGGGCGACGACGGATCTGTGCCGGGAAATTGCGCGCGCATCGAATTCGGTTCGGCCGATGACATCGAAAAGTCGGGGATCGACATTTCGACAATCTGGTACTCATCGATGACCGAATCGGCCAAGGCGTTCGGTGAAGTTTCCTTCGAACCGAGCCGGGTCGCCTCCGTGTCCGCTCGCGCCGCGGGGATGACTCGTCGCGTGCTGAAATTTTCCGGGGACAGCGTGCGACTCGGCGAAACGCTCGCCTTGATCGATGCCCCCGATGTCGGAAAAGCAAAAGCGGATTTCCAACAATCTCTCTTGCTAGCTCGGCACCGGGAACGAACCCGCGATGACCTTCTCGGAGCGGTCGGGGCGACCTCGCCGGCCACCCTTCGCGAAGCGGAAGCGGGGGTGAAAGAATCCCATGTGACGCTGTTGGCAGCGGCGCAAGTGCTGGCCAATTTGGGCCTGCCCGTGAAGGTGGACGATTTTCGCCGACTCACCCTCGCCGACACGGCGATTCGACTGCGGCATCTCGGCATCGAAGATGCGGTGCGCGATTTCGAACCGGGTCAGCGCTCCGCCAATTTCCTCCCCGTGCGATCCCCGATCGCGGGTATGGTGCTCGCGGCCGACGTGGTCACGGGCGAAGTCGCGGAAGCCGGTAAGCCGTTGTTCGTCGTCGTCGATCCCAGTCGTGTGTGGGTCACGCTCCACATGGATTCGCAAGACGCCGGCCGCGTCGCCTCGGGCCAGAAATTATTCTTCCGCCCGGATGGCGGCACCCGCGAGCACCCGGCGACAGTGGTATGGGTGGGTACCTCCGCGGACGGACTGACGCGATCCATCCCCGTGCGGGCGCAAGCGGACAATTCCGACGGGCTGTTGCGGGCCTCGACTTTGGGACGCGGACGAGTCGTTCTACGGGAGGAGCCGAAAGCTCTGGTTGTGCCGTGCGAAGCCATTCACACGTTTGAAGGGCGATCCATCATCTTCGTCCGTGCGCCGGATTACCTCGAACCGAGCGGTTCGAAGTCTTTCGATGTCCGCGTGGTTCGCGTGGGCGGTCGGGACGAGCGGAACGCGGAGATTCTCGCCGGTCTGAAAGACGGTGAGATCGTTGCGGCGAAAGGCAGCGGTTCACTGTTGGAAGAACTCAAGCGAGCTTCGGAGGGTCGAAGATGAATGCCGTTGGCAAGGTATGGTCGGCGGCCGTTGCGCTCGCCTTCTTGGTCGGCGTCGGCGCGGGAGTCGCCGCGCTCGGCGACGCGACGGGGTGGAAACTTCCCAAAGCGTCCTCTCTCCGCGACGACGGCGTCCCGGTCGAGGGGGACGACTGGTGCAAGGAACACGGGGTGCCCGAATCCGAGTGCGTGGAGTGCCGACCGGAACTCCTTCCCCGCGGCCCGACCTACGGGTGGTGCAAGATCCACGGCATCAACGAGTGCCCGCTGTGTCAGCCCGATGCGGCTCAAATTCCGGATCGGACCGAAGTGAGCGAAACCGACCGGCAACGATCGGCCCGCTCACTGGCGTTCGCACCCCGTGCAGAAAACGATCCGAAATGCAAGAAGCACCAACGGCGCCTCCAACTCGCTTCGGACGAAATCGGCGAACGGCTCGGGGTGTCATTCGCACGCGCGAGCCTCGGCCGTGTCCAAGAGACGATTCGCGCCTCGGGGGAGATCTCGTACGACCCCAGTCGCGTGGCGCGGATCGGGTCACCGGTTCCGGGAAGCGTCTGGCGTGTCGAGAAGAGGGTGGGCGACAAGGTCGAGCGCGGCGAAGTGCTGGCGCTGGTCGATGCATCGGAAGTCGGGAAAGCCAAAGCGGAATTTCAGCTCGCGCTGGTTCAACTCGAACTTCGCCGAGAGACGCTCGCGAGGATTCGGCCCTTGGCCGGATCGACGGTGGCCGGCAAAGATATCCGAGCCGCGGAGGTGGCCGTGGAGCAAGCCGAAGTGCGACTCCTCACTGCCGAGCAGAGTTTGGGCAACCTCGGGATGACTCTCTCGATGGATAGCGTCCGCGTTTTATCGCCCGTCGATCTTTCCAAGCGATTGCAGTTCCTCGGCCTCCCCG
>JAYTBD010000658.1:0-8507 GCA_043737155.1 Fimbriiglobus sp.
CGAACCGGATGCCGGAGTGCATTTGCCGCATCGGAGCAGGCCCCGGCATGCCTGTCCAGGGCACCCACAAGGGGTGCCCTACGATAACCCTGCGAACCGGATGCCGGAGTGTATTTGCCCAAACGGAGCAGGGCCCGGCATGCCTGTCCAGGGCACCCACAAGGGGTGCCCCTACAGGTAGCAAAGATGGCGTTGATCGTAAGTCAATAGCTCACGCTCCGTGCGACGCCATTTCTGCATCCGCCGGGCTTTGTGGAAACGTGTCCGCGCTAGGCTACGTGTTCAGGCCGAACACGCTTCGCCCCTCACCGATCCAACCCCACCACGGCGAAGCATTGCTTCCCCAACGGCCACACCAACACCTTCGGCCGGGGCGGCGAGGGTTCCCAATTCTTGAGGCCGTAGACCGTGTCCACCCACTTGCGGATGGCGGCGTGCGTCAACTCGCCGTTGAGCGTCCAGAAGGTCTCTTCCAAGTCGATGGTGATCTTGGTGTGGTTGCCGCGGTAGAGAAGGTGCAGGACGACCGGCGCCCGCTGGAGAAAGTATTTTTGCCGGTTCGCCTTCGGGACGCGCAGGCCGACCGACTTCTTGCCGAGCTTCGTATCGGCGGCTTTGTCGAACGAATGCATCGACCACTTCAGCACGACAGTCATCGCGACTCCCTTTTCGAACGTTTTGGGACTTCTGACGCCAACCCTATCCGCTTTCGCGCGCGATACAAGACGCCGCCGCTCGGAATTCCATTCGCCGGTACTCTTCCGCACCGCGATGCGTTAAACTCCGACTTTCCGACGCTCCGAGAGATCGTTGTTATGCCGCGCGCAGTCATCGTCGGTGGCGGGATCGGCGGGTTGACGGCGGCGGTCGCCTTGGTCCGCAAAGGGTGGGACGTCGCGGTCTTCGAGGCCGCACCGGAGTTGCGGCCGGTCGGCAAAGGCATTTGGGTGCCGACCAACGCCATGCAGGTGCTGGCGCGACTCGGCTTGGCGGACGCCGTCGCGGACGCCGGATGGCCCCTCGACCGCATCCAGTTGGGAACGGCGTCCGGTCGCATCCTCTCGGACTTCGATTTGGAGCGCGTCCGGGCCAAGTACGGTCACACGACCATTTCGATCCAGCGCGCCAAACTCGTCGCCATCCTCGCGGCGGAACTGCCCGCCGGGGTCTTGAGGCTCGGCCGGCGCTTCACCGAATTCGTCCGCGAAGCCGACCGGGTGATCGCCCGCTTCGAGAACGGCTCCGATGAGAAAGCCGACTTGCTCGTCGGGGCCGACGGGCTTCGCTCGCGCGTCCGGGAACAACTCTTCCCCGGCGTGCCACTGCGCTACAGCGGGCAGACGTGCTACCGCGGGGTCTCCGAACTCGCTTTGTCCGACGATCTCGCCCATACCTGCCGGGAGGTGTGGGGCGGCCGGAACCGCTTCGGCTTCTCGGCGGTCGGAAACGGGCAGATCTACTGGTTCGCGCCGATCGTCGAACCGGCCGGCGGCCACGAGTCGTTGGAAGCGACCAAACGGCGACTCGTGGAAAGCTACGCGGAGTTCCCCAGTCCGGTCCCGGAGATCGTCGGGGCCGCGTCGGCGGACGATATCATCCGCACGGACTTGCACGACTTCGCGCCGATCCCGAAGTGGTACGACCGCGGCGTCGCGCTGCTCGGCGATGCGGCGCACGCGATGACGCCGAACCTCGGCCAAGGCGGTGCCCAAGCCATCGAGGACGCGTATGTCTTGGCCGAACAACTCGGCGCGGATGTGCCAGTCGAGACGGGCTTGGCCAACTACCAGCGGATCCGTTGGCCCAAAGCGACGCGGATCGTGAACACGGCGTGGACCTTCGGGCAAATCGCCCATTGGCGGAACCCGCTCGCCAAGTGGGCGCGCGACACGGCCGTGCACTGGACGCCCGGCCGGATGAACCGTCGGCAACTCGACTCGGTGTACGGCTTGGATTACTGATCGCGCATCCTTTTCGGCGCGTTACACTGGATCCATGCGCATCTGCTTCCTGCTCCTGCTGTCGGCCGGGCCGGTGTTCGCCCAAGTCCCGCTCGGCGTCAACGCCCCCTGGCCGGTGGATGAAGTCACCCTCGTCAACGGCGCCAAGTTCCGCGGCTTGATCATCGAAGACAATCCCCTCGGGGTGACCTTCCAAACCGTCAAGCGCCCGGCCGGTCGGCCGACGCTCACGTTCACCACCTTCTTCGCCAAGAAGGAGATCGACAAGGTCGTCAAGCTGAACGACGCCGACCGGGCTACGCTGCGGACGCGTCTCGCCGAACTGGACAGCAACGGCACCGGCGAACGCCGGCGCATGGACGACGTGGAACTGGCATCGGTCGACTGGCTCGGCCGCAAGGACGGGGCGAAGCGCTACGGGGCCGATCAGTTCGTGCTGCTCAGCGCGGCGCCGGAGGAAGTGACGCGCCGGGCGGCGGTGCGGTTGGAGCAAATCTACACGGCGTTCGCGCGCTTCATGCCGGCGCGGTTCGAACCGACCCGGCCGACCAGCGTCGAACTCGCGGGGGATCTCGACCAGTACAAGCTGCTGTTGAAGCCGAGCGCCGGGCAAGTGCTCAACGCGGCCGTGTTCCTCCCCGCGGAGAACCGCATTCTGTGCGGCACCGACCTGCGCCGTCTCGGGGACGAACTCCACCGCACCCGGCTGCTGCACGTCCAACAGCTCGCCGCGGCCGACAAGTACGAGAAGGAAATCCGCGAGCTGTACAAGGGGAGCAAACCCGACCTCGACCGATTCGTGACGGCGTTGCAGCGCGAGCGCGAGAAGGTGTACGCGGCGGATCGCGACAACGACAAAACCTTCGACGCCGCGACGCGGCGGCTCTTCGCGATCCTGTATCACGAGGCGTTCCACTCGTACGCGATGACCTTCGTGTATCCGGCGCGCACCGCGGTCGAGATCAAAGCGGGCAAGGGGACGGGCGAACTGCCGAGGTTCCTCAACGAGGGCTTGGCGCAACTGTTCGAGAACCCGGTGATCGAAGCGGGGGAACTCCGCGTGGGCCACGCCGACCCGGTGCGATTGAAGCGGATCCACGAGTGGTCGAACGGCAAAGGGAAGCCGGGCGAGCCACCGGCGCTGGTGCCGCTGGCCGACTTGTTGAAGGCGGGCAAAGAGACATTCCTCGCGGCGCACGCCAACCAGCAGGAGAGCGCCGACCGGACGTACCTGACTTGCTGGGGGCTGGCCTTCTACCTCATGTTCGACCGGCACCTCGTCGGGACCAAAGTATTCGACGAGTATTTGGAAGCGGTGAACACCGGCGCCGACCCGGCCAAGGCGTTCGCGGATCTCGTCGGCCAGGATCTCCCCGCGTTCGAGATGGTCTGGCACGATTATCTGCGGAAACTGCAAGCGGACGGGACGCTGCGGAAGTGAGGCGGCGTGTTTTTCGGAGCCGCATGCGCGAGCTGCGTTCGGCATTGAGACGCTCGGGAGCAGTGCGATCAGCGCCCCACAGTCGTGATCAACGCGACGACGATTGCGTTTTCCATCGATGCACCCATTCGTCAAATGAAAACGGATAGTGGCGAGCCGGCCCGCCGCAGTCTTCAAACGAACTCCCACAGCTTACACGGGATGCTCCCGTTGTAGAAATGGGTCGTCCGGACCACCTTCAGCTTCAGTTGCTTCGCCAGTTTGTCGCTCGCGGTGAAGAGTGCCAAACGCCAACCGGGCCAATGCTCGGCGAAGGCGGCACCCATTTTGCGGTGGAGCGGGATCCATTCGTCCTCGTCGCCCAAGCGTTCGCCGTAGGGCGGGTTGCAGATCAGCAACCCCGGCGGTTCGCCCGGCTTCGGCCGTGAGTCGCCGAGTTCCACTTTGTCGATCTGAAGGAGGTGGCCGATGCCGGCGCCCTTCGCGTTGTGCTTCGCCAAGTCCACCGCATCTTGGCGGACATCCGAGCCGCGCGGCGGGAAGGCGAGCGTCGTGGCCACTTCTTCGCGGGCCGTGTCGCGGATGTCGCCCCACAAAGATTTATCGAAGTCGAGGCCGCCGAAGAAGCTGAACCATTTGCGCGTCAACCCCGGCGGTCGACGCATGGCGATCCACGCCCCTTCCACGAGGAACGTGCCCGAGCCACACATCCAATCGACCAGGGGGAAGGTGCCGTCGTAGCCGAGGTGCAGCAGCAACCCGGCGGCGAGGGCTTCGTTGAGCGGGGCGCGGGTTTGAATCGGCCGGTAGCCGCGCTTGTGCAGGCTGTCCCACGAGCTATCCAAACTGAGGATCGCGCGGTTCTTCGAAATGTGCAGATTCAACCCGAGCATCGGTCGTTCGGTATCGACGCTCGGCCGGACGCCGGTCTCCTCGCGGAACTGATCGCAGATGGCGTCCTTCACGCGCCGGCTGGCGTACTGCGAGTGCGTGATGGCCGAGTCGCGGACGTTGCAATCGACGGCCAGCGTGTGGTTCGGCGTGAGGTAATCCGACCAGCGGATGGTGCGCACGGCGTCGTAGAGTTCATCGCTGCTGAAGACGGGGCCGTCGAACACGGGGCGGAGCACGCGGACGGCCGTGCGGAGCCAAAGGTTTGCTTTGTAAAGTTCGACAATGCCGCCGGAGAAGAAAACGCCGCCGCGACCGGTTTCGATCTGCGCGCCGCCGAGTCGCTCCAATTCCCGGGCGAGAACGTTTTCCAACCCCCGGGCGCACGTGGCGAAGAACTGCGTCATCCGTTCGCCTTGTTCGCCAAAATGAGCAGGGCGAAGATGCCTGCGCCGATCGAGATCAGCCCGAGCTTGATCGACTTTTCCACGATCCACACCGACAGGCCTTCGCTCAGCGGGCGACCGAGCATCTTGGCGTGCAGCGCCGAGCAAACGGCCATGTGAACGGGCAGCCCCAGGAAGAACGCGACAAAGCCGGCTTCCCACAAGGGATAGCCGCCCGCCACGTAGGCTTCGCGGATGATGCTGCCGAGTGCCCCCTCGGCGACGCTGACGGCGAAGAGCACCACGATGACGATGGCGATCGAGCGCAGCAAAGTCGGCCGCGGAACGCGCGCGAGCTTGCAGGAGTAGCGGAACACGAGGACTTCGAACACGAAGTACGCGAACAGCACAAACGCGCCGCAGGCGAGGAAGAGCAGGAGTTGGGGACCTTTCATCTCTGACACCACGTTTCAAGAACGATGACCACGAAAATCACGAAGAGCACGAAAGAAGAGAAGAATTCAACCGACCACCACAAGCTCTCATCCGACCGCCTACTCAATTTTTATTTCTGTCTTCTTTCGTGCGGTTCGTGCTTTTCGTGGTCATCACTCTTTCGTATCTTCGGGCACGGGGAACTGTTCGCACAGTTCGTGGACGCTACCGCGGACGCGCGAAAGCAAATCGTCGTCGGTCGGTTTCGTCAGTACGTCGGTGATCCAGCGCGCGATCTGCTTCATCTCCGCTTGCTTCATGCCGCGGGTCGTCAGCGCCGGGGTGCCGATGCGGACGCCCGACGGATCCATCGGCTTGCGCGGATCGTACGGGATCATGTTCTTGTTCACCGTGATCCCGGCCGCATCGAGCGATTGCTCGGCCTGTTTGCCGCCGATGCCGCACTTGGTGAATACGTCCACGAGCATCAGGTGGTTGTCCGTGCCGCCGGAGACGATGGGGAAGCCGATCGTCATCAGTTCTTCCGCGAGCGTCTTGGCATTCGCAATCACTTGCGTTTGATAGGTGACGAACTCGGGTCGCAGTGCTTCGGCGAACGCCACGGCCTTGGCCGCGATCACGTGCATGAGCGGGCCGCCCTGCACGCCGGGGAATACGGCGGAGTCGATCGCCTTGGCGAATTGCTCCCGGCAAATGATGATGCCGCCGCGCGGACCGCGCAGCGTTTTGTGCGTCGTCGTCGTCACGAACTCGGCGTGCGGCACGGGGTCGGGGTGGACCTTCGCCGCGACCAACCCGGCGATGTGGGCCATGTCGACCATCAGCACGGCGCCGACTTCTTTGGCGATCTCGGCGAACTTCGGAAAGTCGAGCGTGCGCGGATACGCGCTCGCCCCGGCGATGATCAGCTTCGGTTTGTGTTCCCGCGCCTGCGCCGCCATCTGGTCGAAGTCGATGCGGTTCTCGCCCCTCGTCACTCCGTAGCTGGCGACTTTGAAGTACTTGCCGCTGAAGTTGAGCTTCATGCCGTGGGTGAGGTGCCCGCCGTGGGCGAGGTCCAAACCGAGGATCGTGTCACCCGGTTGCAGCATCGCCAAGAACACGGCCATATTGGCTTGTGCGCCCGAATGCGGCTGTACGTTGATGTGATCGCCGCCGAAGATCTGCTTGGCCCGACCCAGCGCCAATTTCTCGGCGACATCGACAAATTCGCAGCCACCGTAATAGCGTTTGCCCGGATAACCCTCGGCGTATTTATTCGTGAGCACCGACCCCTGCGCGGCCATCACGGCTTTGCTGGCGTAGTTCTCCGACGCGATCATCTCGAGGCCATGCCGCTGACGGTGGCGCTCGCCCTCGATCGCGCGGAAGAGTTCGGGATCGGCCTGCTGCAAAATATCCATGCCCACGCGGCTCCGGTCGGGAGTGAGAGTACCCGTTCGTTTTATCGAAGCGGCTCTCGAAATCGAATCCCCAATCCCAGCAGTTCCTCGCGGAGATCCATCGGCGGTGTGTACACGAGTCCGTTCCACCCGTGCCGTCGCGCGGCGTCCACATTCTCCGGGAGGTCGTCGATGAACAAGCATTCGCCCGGTGCGGCCTCCGCGTAGACTTGGCAGAACTCGAAATACTCCGCGCTCGGTTTGCGCTGCCCGACGCGGAACGACGGCAACAGCAAGTTGAAGTAGCTCAGAGTTTTCCCGAACTGCGCCGTGAATCGGTCGAAGTGCGCCGCATTTGTGTTGCTGGCGAGCAACAAGCGACAGCCGGGCCTCAGGAATGGGATGAGTTCGCACACTTCTTGATTTGGAGTGAAGATGTCCTCGAACGCGGCGACGAATTGCGGGAGGGGGCAAGTCAGCTTCGATTCCGGCAAGACCGTGTGGAAGAATTCCTCGGTCGATAGCCGGCCGCATTCGTAGTCGATTTCGGGTTGGCCGTGATAAATCGCCCGGAACAGGTCATCCGCGGACAGCGTCGTGAACGGCAGCAACTTCGCCACCGTAATGCGATGGTCGAAGTGGGCGATGACATTGCCGAAATCGAAGACGAGAGTTTTCATCCGGCTCTTCCGGTTCCCCCTCTCCGAAGCGGAGAGTGACTGTATTCTCTGTCAAGCTATTTCTGCGGACCACGGGCGGCTCGTGCGGAGGATGGCATTGGCGATCACCAAAAGCTTCCGGGCCACCGCGATCCGCATGACCTTCCACGCTTTGCCGGCCGCCTCCAGCCGCTCCGCGAACGCCCGCAGCCGATCATCCGGCGACCCGACTTCCCCCGCTGTCCCGTTGATCGGCGCCACCCCGACCAAGGCCGCGATCCGCTCCCGGCTCGGCGCGCCCAACTCCGGCGAGTCGGCCAAGAGCGTCCGGCTCAGGACCTCTACCGCCGCCCTCCGATGCGGAGTGAAGGCTCGGCGACGGAAGCGAAATGCGGCGGTTGTGAAAGTCGTTTGGCAGTTCGCCACCGCCGGCGCCCGGGTCGGGCTGAAGAAGTCATATCCGACGATTCAGCCGCGATGAACCACTACAAAAACCCGTCGGCTCCCCCGGAATCGACTCCATTGCTTGCGTCGATCGCTTCTCCCCGCTACCATTATTAGAGCGTCCCCGGCACCGCATCCACCGAACCACCATGCCCAACCTGATTCTCATCAAGTCGCCGGGCGGGACGGCCGCCCCGCAAACGTTCCCCCTCAACGGGGGATCGAGCGGCAAGACGTCCATCGGGCGGCAGAAGACACCGCCCGACGAGTGCGACATCGTCATCGACGATGGCAAACAGGCGATCAGCCGCAAGCATGCCGTGATCTCGCACGGCCAAGGCAAATTCTTCGTCGAGAGCTTGGGCCGCAACGGCACGCTGCTCAACAATAAGCTCGTCGAAGGGAAGATGCCGATCAAGCACGAGGACCGCTTGAAGATCTGCGATTTCCTCTTCCGCTTCCACGACGAAACCCTCGCCGCGCCGGCCCGACTGCCCGACCACCTCAAGCCGCTCTTCGCGGAGTTGGCCGACGGCGAAGGCACCGGGGAAATGACGACGATCCAGCACACGGTCAACCGCAACGCGGCCCAGCAGTTCTTGGATGTGCAGCCGACCGAACGACTGCGGGCGCTGCTCGAAATCAGCACGAGCCTGTCGAAGACGCTGGAACTCGAACCGCTGCTCCCGCAAATTCTCGACACGCTCTTCGGTGTTTTCCGCCAAGCCGACCGCTGCTTCGTCATCCAAATCGACGACGCCGGTCGGCCCTATGCCAAGGCTTTCAAAGCGCGCCGCGCGGGGATGGACGACCGCTTCAGCAAGACCATCGTGCGGCGCTGCCTCGAACAGATGCAAGCGTACCTCAGCGAAGACGCCTCGGCCGAT
>JAYTBD010000659.1:0-8506 GCA_043737155.1 Fimbriiglobus sp.
GAGTTACCGACCATGCCACTGTACACATTCCACTGCCCCGATTGCGGCGGAGCCTTCGAGAAGATTATCGTCCGGCTAGCGACCGAGGCGAAGGCCGATTGTCCGGCTTGCGGGAGCGATGCGCCGACGCGCGGATTCGACCTCCCGGCGAAATCGGCGTCCGCAGTCAAAGAGGTTGATTGCCCTCCCGGCGTAGGCCCTTGCGGGACTTTCGGCTGTCGCAGGGAATAGCCATTGTCTCCGAAGCACCGAGTTACTATCAAACGTATGTTTCATTACAACGGCGCGGATTATCCATGATCGACCTCAACTTGGCCCAATCCAGCGCGGATCTCTTGCAAGCGCTCGGCGAGCCGACCCGCATTCAAATCATCGATCTGCTGCGAGGCGGGTCGAGGCACGTCACCGAAATTTCGCGTCTCGTCCACGACGAAGTCGTCAACGTGTCCCACCACCTCGGCGTACTCCGCGAAGCGGGTCTGGTCGAAGATCGCAAAGACGGCCGTTTTGTAATCTACTCGCTCAATCCGCGCTTCTTCCGCAACGACGCCTCGAACACGACGTGGCTCGACCTCGGCTGGTGCCAAGTCGAAATCCCCCATCATTGAACTGCGACCGCACGTTGAACCCGCAATAGCTTCGGGAACAATTCCATAGCGACCTCGGTCACCCCTTCGTTCAGAGCGCGAACGATCTCACCGTCGGCGTGGATGCAGATCGATTCCTCTCCTTCGCCGATCACCGATCGGCAGAGTCGTTGACCGAGACAAGGCAAATGCGTCGGCACCCGGCCGCGCATGAAGCCCGGGAGGTAGCGGGCCATTTGCCAACGTCGCATATCCGAGACGTGGAGCGTGTCGAATAGCCCGTCTTCCAAAGAGGCTTTCGCAGCGATGGGGAAACCGCCCTCGCGGATGCCCAAGTTGACGCTGACCGAAAGCGTCGGCCCTTCGACCGAAATATTGTCGTAGAACGTTTTCCGCACGGGCGTGCGGTAGTGCCACAGCATTGCCCGCACGAATGCCCAAGAATACAGTGGCGTCCCTTTCAACCGGCGGATTGCCTTCGCTTCCTGGGCGACCATACCGTTGAAACCGAAGCCGGCGCAATTCACGAAGTATCGCGAGTGTCCGGGGATGTTCACGCGTCCGACATCGGCGTCGAAGGTCTGCAATTCGTGTTTGGCTCCGCGCTTTCGAAACCAGTCTTGCAGCCCGAGCGCGTAGGCGTAATCGTTGCTCGATCCGAGCGGCCAAACGCCGAGGACCACGTCCGGCCGGTTCGATTGCAGCAGCCCGTTGGCGACTTCGTGGACGGTTCCATCCCCCCCGGCGGCGATGATTTTCGCGTAGCCCGCCTCCGCCGCAACGCGGGCGAGTTCGATGGCGTGGCCGGGTCCGGCGGTCGGCATCAATTCCGCATCGGGGTTGGCCCATCGGCGCGTTTCGTCGATTTTCGCTTTCGCCCGGCCGCGCCCGGCGGCGGGATTGTAGATTACGCATTGGCGCTCGCTCACGCTGGCTCCGTTCCCCGCGAAATCCGAATCATGGCGGCGATCCGCGCGCCCGACCCGGATGACATACCGGCGGCGTGGCTCTTCTGGCAAGGGACGACCCGGCCCGGATCCACGCGGACGACACCACGAAAGGCCGCGAGGACGCATGAACGGATTCCTCGTCATCGATAAACCGGGTGGGATGACCTCGCGCGACGCCGTGAACCGCGCCCAGCTCTGGTTTCCGCGCCGCACCAAGATTGGCCACACGGGAACGCTCGACCCGCTCGCCACGGGGGTACTCGTGCTTTGCATCGGTGCGGCGACCAAGCTGGCCGAGCGCGTGCAGGCGATGCCGAAGCGGTACGAGACGCGCATCCGTTTGGGGGCGACCAGCGACACCGACGATGCGGATGGCGAAGTGGTCGAAAATACTTTGAGCGCCGCTCCCAGTCTGGCGATGGTGCTGGAGCAGCTCCCGAAGTTCATCGGTCTCATCGAGCAGCTTCCGCCGCAGTATTCCGCGTTGAAAGTGCAGGGCCAACGGGCGTACGACCTCGCCCGCCGGGGTGTGGAAGTCGCGTTGAAACCGAGGCCGGTGCGCGTCGATTCGATTCTGCTCCGCACGTACGAATGGCCGTGGGTCGATCTGACCATCGACTGCGGCAAGGGGACGTACATCCGGAGTATCGCCCGCGATCTCGGTGCGGCACTCGGGGTCGGCGGATTGGTGCAGACACTCCGGCGGACCCGCGTCGGACCATTTTTTGATGTAGAGCGGGGAATCGGACTGAATGCGACCCCGGACGAAGCCCGCGCGGCACTATTGCCGGTCGAAGCGATTGATCGCGATTGAGTCGAGCGCAGCGGGGAGCTTTCCGTGCTCCGATGTTTTGATCCCGGAGGGATCGCAGAGATTAGCCGGTGGTCGCAGACCACCGGATCGGTCCGGTAAATACCCGATCTCGGAGGGATCGCAGAGAGTCACCGTACGCCTCTGCGACCCCTCCGGGGTCGGAGCAATCTCGGATTCTCAACCGGTGGTCTGCGACCACCGGCTAATCTCTACGATCCCTCCGGGATCAAAGAAGGAGGGCTCGGCTCCAAATTTCAGCCGCGCCGTGGTATGCTGATCGCCGGCAAGTTGGGAAATCGCAGCCACGTAAAGACCGAGGCCCGCCGATGCTGTGCGCCCGTTCGTTCGCCGTCCTGCTCGTGTTCTCGCTGGCGAGTCGAGTCCGCGCGGCCGACCCCGCCGAGATCGAATTCTTCGAGTCCAAAATCCGCCCGGTGCTCGTCGAGCATTGCTACGCCTGCCACAATTCCGCGAAGACCGCCAAGGGCGGGCTGGCTTTGGACGACCGCGCTGCGACCCTCAAAGGCGGGACGGAAGGGGTCATCGCGGTCGCGGGCAAACCGGAGAAGAGCAAACTGATCGCGGTGTTGAAGCACGAACTCGACGGCAAGGCCATGCCGAAGAACGGGCCGAAGCTCGATAAGGCCGCGATCGCCGATTTCGAAAAATGGATCCGCCTCGGGATGCCCGACCCGCGCGACAAACCCCCGTCCGCCGAGGAATTGACGAAGGCCACATCGTGGGCGGCGACTCTCGAAACGCGGAAGAAATGGTGGAGCTTCCAACCGATTCGCAATCCTGCGCCGCCGGAGTCGAAGTGGTCGGATCACCCCATCGATCAATTCATCGCGGCCAAACTGGCGGCGAAGAAGCTCGGACCGGGCGTGCTCGCCGATTCCACAACGCTCGTCCGGCGGTTGTACTTCACCCTGATCGGCCTGCCGCCGACGCCCGCGGAATCGACAGAGTGGTCGACCCGGATGAAGACCGAGCGGGGCTATGCCGAGTTGGTCGACCACTTGCTCGGCAGTCCGCACTTCGGTGAGCATTGGGCACGGCATTGGATGGACTGGACGCGCTACGCCGATTCGCACGGTTCCGAAGGCGACCCGGAAATCGCGGGGGCGTGGCACTACCGCGACTATCTCATCCGCGCGCTGAACGCCGATGTGCCCTACGACCAACTCGTGCGCGAGCACATCGCCGGGGACTTGCTCGAGAACCCGCGGATCGACAAGAAGCGGGAACTCAACGAGTCGGCCATCGGCCCGGCCCACTGGCGCATGGTCTTCCACGGCTACGCCCCGACCGACGCGCTCGAAGAGAAGGTCCGCTTCATCGACGATCAGATCAACACGTTCTCGAAGGCGTTCCTCGGCCTCACGGTGTCGTGCGCCCGCTGCCACGATCACAAGTTCGATCCGATCAGCCACGCGGACTACTACGCCCTCTTCGGCGTGCTGGCGTCGAACCGGCCCGGTCGCATCGCGGTGGATAGCCCGGAGAAGTTGAACAAGAATAAGTCGGAGTTGGCGGCATTGAAACCGAAGATCCGTGCGGCCGTCGCCGCGGAGTGGCTCAATGCCGCCAAGACGATGAAGGTCGTGCTGAAACAACCGTCCGCAACCAATTCGATGTTCGACCCGTTGCGGAAGTTGAACGAAGCCGATGGTAATGAAGCCCGGTTCAAGGCCATGTGGAAAACGCTGGCGGAGGCCCAAGCCGCCGACAGAAAAGCACGCGAGGAGTTCGCGGGGCAGAAACTTTTGAAGCGCTGGAATTTGGCGAATGACGCCGATGCGTCGACATGGTTCCGGCAAGGAACGGGCCTACCCAGCAAGCCCACGCCCGCGGGGGAGTTCGCCGTCGGGACCGCCGGCCCGCGTCTGATCGCGGACATCTACCCGGCCGGTATTTTTTCCCACGGCCTGTCCACGAAGCACGCGGCGCGTCTCGAATCCCCCGGTTTCAAGCTCACGGGCGATACCGAGCTGTGGCTCCGCGTTGCCGGGGAGGGCGGAGCCAGCCTGCGCTACGTCGTGCAGGACTACCCCCGCGACGGCGCCGTCTTCCCGGTCGTCAAGCTCGGCCCGGCGTGGCACTGGCAAAAGTTCGACCTGGCCTATTGGACCGGGGACGACATCCACATCGAACTCGCGACGGCCCAAGATGCGCCGCTGATGGCGAGCGGTTCGCCGCGATCTTGGTTCGGCATTCGCGAGGCTGTTCTGGTCCGCAAAGGTGATAAAGGCCCCCCGACGGGTTCGCGCGAATTCCTCGATCCAATATTCGACGAACCTGCGCCGACGTCGAGTGCGCACTTCGCAGACTCATACCTCCGGGCGATCGCGAATGCGGTGAGCACTTGGAAATCGGGCGCGATGACCGATGCCGAAGCGGCTCTTTTATCGAAGTGCTTGGAAGAAGGAGTTCTGCCGAATCGGCTGGCCGATTCAAAGGCCGCGAAGCCCCTCATCGAGGAACACCGCAAACTCGAAGCCGAGATCGCGGTGCCGATCCGGGTGCCGGGGCTGATGGAAGGCGTCGTCCGCAACCAGCCTCTGCTCGAGCGGGGCGATCACAAGCGGCCCAAGGCCGAGGTGCCACGGCGCTTTTTGGAAGCCATCGACGCCACGCCGTATACGGGCGGAGGGTCCGGCCGGTTACAACTCGCCGCGGATGTGTTGAGCGATAAAAACCCGCTGGCGCGCCGGGTGATTGTCAATCGACTTTGGCACCATACCTTCGGCCGCGGCATCGTCCCGACGCCGGACAACTTCGGCCGGCTCGGCATCGAACCGACGCACCCGGAGTTGCTCGATTCCTTGGCGACGCGGTTCGTCGCAAAAGGCTGGTCGATCAAAGAAATGCTGCGATTCCTCGTGACTTCCAAGGCTTGGCAACTCGCTTCCAAACCGACGTTGGACGCGCGCCGACTGGATCCGGACAATTTGTATTTCTCCCACGCGATCCTACGGCGGTTGGAAGCAGAATCGATCCGCGATTCACTGTTGACGGTGTCGGGTTCCTTGAACCGCGACCTCTACGGCGCACCGGTCGGCGGCAACTCGGATCGTCGCAGTCTCTACGTGCGCGTGCAGCGCACCGCGCTCGATCCATTCCTGCGCGCATTCGATTTCCCCGAGCCGTTCAGCACCGTCGGCCGCCGCGATGTCACCAACGTGCCGGCTCAAGCGCTGACCCTGATGAACGATCCCCGCGTCGCCGTGCTCGCTTCGAATTGGGCCGGACGTGTCCTGGCCGACGCGAAGTTGACGACCGACGAACAACGGTTGCACACCATGGTTCAAATGGCTCTCGGCCGCTCGGTCACGCCGGCGGAACTGGTGGTGTTCGAGCAGTACATCGTCGAATTGAAGGCCGGTCACGCGAAGCCCGACGACCGAGTCGTCTGGACCGATGTCGCACGCGCGATCTTCGGCTTCAAAGAGTTCATCTACATCAAGTAGGTCCACCATGCTCCCGATGTCGCGCCGGCGGATGCTGCAAACTTGTTCGACCGGGTTCGGCGCGGTCGCGCTCGACGCACTGCTCTCCGAAACCGCCCGCGCCGAGTTGCCGAAGGGTGCCGCGCTGAAGCAGACGCATCACCCGGCCAAGGCGAAACGCGTCATCTTCTGCTTCATGTCCGGCGGGGTGTCGCACGTCGATTCGTTCGACCCGAAGCCGCGGTTGGCCAAGGATCACGGCAAGCCGATGCCCGTGAAGGTCGAGCGGACGATGTTCAACAACAACGGCAACATCATGGCCAGCCCGTTCGCCTTCGCCCCGGCGGGCAAGTGCGGCATGCCCGTCAGTTCCATGTTCCCGCACATCGCGAAGGTCGCCGACGAACTCGCCCTGATCCGGTCGATGACCTCGTCGGTGAACGAGCACGCCCAAGCCAACTTCTTCATGCACAGCGGCTTCCCCATCATGGGTTATCCGACCGCCGGGGCGTGGACGACCTACGGCCTCGGCAGCGAGAGTGAGAATTTGCCCGGATACGTCGTGCTCCAAAGCGGGAACGCGGTCGCCCCACACGGCGGCGTCAGTTTGTTCAGCAACGGTTTTCTTCCGGCGCAGCATCAAGGTTCGATCTTGAAAGCCGATGCGATGGAGGCGATCCGCAACATCCGCCCCGCCGATGCGAAAGCGTCCCAGCGCCGTCGGCTCGACTTCATCCGCAAGTTCGACGAGTCGCTGCTCGACGAAACCGCCGACCCGCAGATCGACGCGGCCATCCGCATTTCGGAAACCGCCTACCGTATGCAAGTCGCCGTGCCGGAGCTTTGCGACATCTCGGGCGAATCGGCGGCGACGCAAAAGCTTTACGGCATCGATTCCAAGAATCCCGAACTCGCGGCGTACGCTCGTCAGTGTCTGCTCGCGCGCCGGCTCGTCGAACGCGGCGTCCGTTTCGTCGAGCTCAGTTGCCTCACACAGGGGATCGGTGCCGGCGGCGCCGCGAACCCGTGGGATCAACACGGCGACTTGCAGAAGGGCCATGCGGCGATGGCGCTGCAGGTCGATCAGCCGATCGCGGCGCTGATTTCGGATTTGAAAGCGAAAGGTCTCCTCGACGACACGCTGATCGTTTGGGCCGGGGAGTTCGGTCGCACGCCCTTCTCGCAAGGCGGCAACGGCCGCGATCACAACCCGATGGGGTTCAGCGTCTGGCTCGCCGGCGGCGGGGTGAAGGGCGGCACCATCTACGGGGCGACCGACGACCTCGGCTACTACGCCGTCGAAAACAAGTGCACCGTCTACGATCTCTGGGCCACGGTGTTGCACCAACTCGGGGTCAACCATGAGAAGCTCACTTTTCGCTACGGCGGGCGCGATTTCCGTCTCACCGATGTGCACGGGAATGTGCTGCCGGTCGTGTAGAATGGTGTCGGTCCACATCCCCGGGAGAAATCCATGAACGCGACCGAAGCGCAGGTATTCGAAGTGGTGCTAGCCGAGCCGGAACCTACCAAATTCGAACTCGAACGCCGGGCCTTCTTCCGCCTGCTCCCCGAATTGCTGGTGACCCACCGGGGTCAATACGTCGCGATCCACAACGAGCGAGTCGTGGACAGCGGCCCGGTTCGGATCGACGTTGTCTTCCGCTCTCAAGCCAAAGTCTGTTGCGGTGTATATGTCGGACTCGTGAGTACGGAACCACCGCGAATCTTGCGATCGGGCATTCGGCGAGTCCTCCGTGCGGAGGAATCGGAATCGTGATCAAGTATACGTACAACGCCCAAAAAGTTCCCCCGGTCCCATTCGTGCGCGTTACTCTCCGGTCTCCGTCGACCGGTGACGAAATCCGCGATTTTCCCGCGCAAGTGGACTCGGGGCGGACTGCACATTGATCCCGCAATCGATCGCAGAAACCCTGAATCTGAAATACTCGGGTAGTTTCGAAGTCGCCGATGTCGCCGGCAAAAAAACAGTGCTGACTCTTTATTCGATCCTTTTAGGGGTGCATCGGTCGACTCCGACTCGACTCGAAGTCCTCGCCCATCCCGATGAACCGTGGATTCTCCTCGGGCGCGATGTCCTCAACAATTATCGCCTCGTGCTCGACGGGCCGTATCTGGCATTGGAAATCCACTGAGGACTTGCGCGGGATGCCGTGTGAATCATCGCTTTCTCCATTCGTATGAGTTAGTATCACTGGGTGGCCCTCCCCCACTTCGAGGATCTCTCCGATGGAACCCTTTTCACGCCGTTCGTTCCTTTCGGATGTCGGCCAAGGCATGTTGGTCGCCGGCCTCGGCTCGGCATTGGCCCTCGACCTCGATCTCTCCCCCGCCGACGCGGCCGAGGAATCGAAAGACCTCCGCTTCGGCGAGATCGAACCGTTGGTGTCCCTGCTCCAAGACACGCCCAAAGAAAAGATCATCGCCACGGCCGTCGGAAAATTGAACGACGGCACCAGCTTCAAGACCCTGACCGCGGCGGCGTGCCTCGCCAACGCCCGCACCTTCGGCGGCGAGAACTACTTCGGCTTTCACGTGTTCATGGCCTTGGCCCCCGCGTATCAGATGGCCGCGGAGCTGCCGAAGGACCGCGCCGCCCTGCCGCTGCTGAAGGTGCTCTACCGCAATGCCCACTACTTGAAGGAAGTCGGCGGCCGGAAGAGCGAAGTCCTGCACGCGATCACC
>JAYTBD010000660.1:0-3481 GCA_043737155.1 Fimbriiglobus sp.
GGAGTTCGTGAATCTCCGGGCGCTCACGCAACCCGGCTCGGGCGCACATCTACGAAGCCCGCGGCCGCGCCAACTTCACCAGCAATCGCTCCAACTGCATCCGCGGTGGCAGAGGATTGCCCCCCTTCAAACCCAAGTTGATCTCGATCAGCCACGCCGGGAGTTCCTGCAATCGGCGCATCCCCAAATGCTTGATCTGCCGCTCGGCGCTCTGCCGCGCCTGCGGCCAACTGGCCACCCCGGCGGCGTCCATCGCGGGGCCGAGCGATTGCCCCATCGCCGCATGCCGGCCGACGGTCGCCAACTTCCGCAGGTTCGAAGTCAGCGCCCCGAGGATCGCCAGCGGATCCTCCCCCTCGGCGAAGAGCTGGTGCAGGATCGTCATGGCCACTTGGGGTTTGCCATCGCCGATGGCGTCGAGGATCTGAAACACGTTGGCCGCCCGGCTGCGACCGACGAGCTTGTGCACATCATCGCCGCCGATCTCGGCCTTGGGGCCGATGGCGACCGCGAGCTTCTCCAGTTCCTGATCGAGTTGCCCCATCGACGTGCCGACGAGTTCGAGCAGCATCATCGCGGCGTCGCGGCCGAGCTTCTTGTTGTGCCCGGCCTTCGCCCAACTACAGCACCAATCGGCCAGCTTCGCCACCGCCGGGGCCTTGCACGCGATCTTCGCGCCGTCGGTCAGCGCCTTGGCCAGCTTCGTCGTTTCGGGGAAGCCCTTCACGTCGAGGATGAGCACGCCCGCGCTGCTCGGTTTGGCGAAGTAGCGCTCGAGGCTCTCGCGGTTGGCCGTGACGAACGGGTCGGCTTGATCGACGATCACGACCCGGCACGGCGCGAAGAAGGGCAGCGTCTCCAGTTCGTTGCGGACGGTGCTGAGGTCGAGCTTGTCGCCGGTGTAATTGCTCACGGCGAATTCGGGATCGCCGTCGCCGACGACCTTGGCGACGATGGCATCGCGGCAAGCGCGTTTGAGGAAGTCTTCATCGCCGGCGAGGACGTAGATCGGCAAGCGGTTGGCCTTGGCGATCTTGTCGAGGAATGCGAGCGCGTCCATGCGGTGGAATATACGGGGTGTCAGTCCGTCGCGGAGACGGGGACGAGATCGGGGTTCCGTTTCCGCAGGTACTCGCCGAAGCCGCCGGTCGGAATCGCGTTCGCTTCCACGCCCCATCTTTTTAACAGCGCGTGCACGCCAAGTGCGCGCCGATACGGTTGACGGGAATGGTGGCAATCATGTGAAACTCCGTTTAGTATTTTTAGGTACACCATTTTATACGCTCCGGAATTGGTGATGTCAAATCTTTCGGGGGGATTTGTTCGAAAATCGATGGAACAGTGGGGTTTCGCAGCAGACTTGCGAAAAATGCCACGTTCGCAAACTGTAGGGCACCCCTTGTGGGTGCCCTGGAAAGGGATGCCGGGGCCTTCGATTCGGTTCTGGCATCTTCTTCGCAGGGCACCCACGAGGGTGCCCCTACAATTGAAGATTTGCGGGACGCCTCATCCCGCCGCGAGGCGCGGGCCGGTGTCGCCGGTGTCGTACAGGCGCCGATACGTGGGGCTGCTCACCAGCAATTCCGCGTGCGTGCCGATGGCTTGGATGCGACCTTCGTCCATCACCACGATCCGGCTGGCGAGTTCGAGCGTGCTGCGGCGGTGCGTGATCAAGAACGTCGTCCGGCCGAGGACGAACTCGCGCAGCGCGTCGTGGATCTTCGCTTCGCTTTCGCCGTCGATCTGGCTGGTGAATTCGTCGAGGATGAGAATCCGCGGATCGCGGAGGATCGCCCGGGCGAGCGCGATGCGCTGCTTCTGTCCACCGGATAGCTTGGACGCGGCCATATCCCCCGTGCGGGTTTCGTAGCCGGCGGCCAGCGTCACGATGAACTCGTGGGCGTGGGCCTTCTTCGCGGCGGCTTCCACTTCTTCGAGCGTCGCCCCCGGTTTGCCGTAGGCGATGTTCTTGGCGATGGTCTCGTCGAACAGCACCGTATCTTGCGTCACCATGCCGAGCTGCTTCCGCAAGCTCCGCAGATTCGCCGCGTGCAGGGGGATCCCGTCGACCAACACGGAGCCGTGGTCGGGGTCGTAGAAGCGCGGCAGCAATCCGAGCAGCGTCGATTTTCCGCAGCCGTTGGGCCCGACGAACGCGACCGTCTCGCCGGCCTTCACGACCAAGTTCACGTCGTTCAACACGCTCTGGCCGGGGTAGTAGCTGAAGCAGACGTTGCGGAACTCGACGCTCTCCGCGAGCGGCGCCAACCGCGGCCCGTCGGCGTTCGGCCGGATGCTCGGGGCGCGGTCGTGCAGGGCGAAGATGCGGTCCGCCGCGGCCATGCCCGATTGCATTTTGGTGTAAACGCTGCTGAGCTTCCGCACCGGGTCGGCGATGGTCGCCAAGAACATGTACAGCGTGATGAGCGCCCCGAAGCCGATCGGGTCGTCGATCATCCGCATGCCCCAGATGTGCGTCTTCTCCTCGATCACGAGGTACGCCCCGGCCACCAGCGCCAAGCTCACGGCCATCACGCCCAGCGTTTCCAGCAGCGGGCCGACGGCGGAGTCGATGCGGATGACGCGGATCGTGCGCTTGTAGTAATCCCAATTGGCGGCGCGGAACCGGCTGCGTTCGTGGCTCTCGCGCGCGAACGCCTTCACCAACTTTAAGCCGTCGAACGATTCCTTCAGCACCTTGTACAGCGTGCTCATCCGCTCCAGCACGCGCTTCGCGGCTTTCTTGATCGACCGGCTCACCTTGTTCAGCGTGACCACGGCGACGAGCACGACGATGACGAACATCAGCGTGAGCTGCCAACTGATGACGCAGGCGCCGATGACGCAGCCGAGCATCTTGAGCGGTTCGAGCATCACCCGGCCGTAGAGCATCTTCATGCCGTTGCCGAGTTGCTCCATGTCGTTGGTGATGCGCGACATCAATTCGGTCGTGCCCGCTTCGCCCAATTGGTGGACGTCTTGGTGGATAGCCGAGCGGAAGAACTGGTTGCGGAAGTCGAACAGCGTCCGATGCACGACGACGCCGACGAGCGTTTCTTGGATGAACTCGAACACGCCTTTGAGGGCGATGCTGACGATGAGGCCGACGACGATCCAGACGAACGTGGTGAACCGCCCCGTCGGCAGATGGCTGATGACCGTCGATTGCAGCAGCTTATAGCGGTAGACTTTCGAACTGAACTCGTTTTGCTCGCCTTCGAGCTTGGCCAACTCGCGGAAGGCCCGCCGGGTGGTGTTGTCCCGGTCCGGGGCGTCCGGATTGGCTTCGAGCAGTTTCAAATGCGCCCGCAAATCGGCGATGCGCCGGATGCGCTGCGGGTCCTCGGCCTTCTTTTGGTTCAGCGCGATCTGATCTTCGACCCACTCCTGCATGTTCTTGTCGGCGCTGAGGATTTGCAGCACCGGGTAGACGGCGGAAAGATTGAGGCTCCAGAATACCGCCACGAGCAATGCCGCCACG
>JAYTBD010000661.1:0-3477 GCA_043737155.1 Fimbriiglobus sp.
GGCGGATCTCGACGACCTCGGCCGCGTCGTCGAGTTGGCCGGTCACTTCGATCAGGGCCAACCGCAGAGTCTCCCGGTTCAACCACGCGGTCGCCGGGGTCAGCAATCCGAGCAGCACCCCGGCCACGGTCGGATGGATCCCGGCTCGGTAGACCGCCAACCAAACCCCGGCGCCGACCAGTAGATATACGCCGACTTGGCGGACGCCGAGCCAATTCAACAGCACCACCGCGCCGAAACCGCAGCCGGCGAGGGCCAGCATGGCGAGGTCCAAGTGCTCGGTGTAGGCCACGGCGATGACCAGCACCGCCCCCATGTCGTCGGCGATGGCCAGCGACAGCAGGAAGATTTTGAGCCCGAACGGGACACGCGGGCCGAACGCCGCGAGGATGCCGACGACGAACGCGATGTCGGTGGCCATCGGCACGCCCCAACCCCGCGCGGCCGGGCCGGTGTGGTCGAAGGCGAGGTAAATCCCTGCCGGAACCAGCATCCCGCCGAGCGCGGCGATGATCGGCAGCGCCGCTTTCTTGGGCGAACTCAATTCCCCGGCGACGATCTCGCGTTTGATTTCGAGGCCGACCACGAAGAAGAAGATCGCCATCAGCAGATCGTTCACCCAGAAATACAGGGGTTTGTCGAGTTCCCACGCCCCGACTCCGACGCGCAGGGTAATATTCCAGAAGTCGTGGGCGTGTCGGGCGCCGGGGGAATTCGCCAAGAACAGCGCGACGCCGATGCACGCGAGCAACACTCCGCCGCTGGCCGCTTCGATTGCGAGGAAGCGCCGGATCGGCGCCGTCAAGCGGCGGATCGGGGTCGAACGGCGGTAGCTTTCGATCACTGTTTCCCCGACGCCGGCGGACGTGCGGTGGGATCGACGATCATAATGCGGCGTTCGCAGACGACGGCATCTCGACACAAGAACTGAAATCGGTATTCGCCCGGACTCGGGAAATTCACATTGGAGAGTCGCAAATCGAGATCGACGACGGCGAGCGGTGCATTCAACGGTGCCGTGATCATACCCTTTTGTTCAAAGATCGGCGGAAGCTCTTCGTTCGGATGGACGATCCGGATCGCGAACTCGAACGGGCCGTAGCATTCGGTGAAAACCAAGTACACGCAGATCAGCGGTCGCACTTTCGGGTAGGTCGAGCATTTGACGACCGAAATGGTCCCCAACAGCGTCCGGCTCCCCGTGGACGGATCGATGTGGATATTGTCGCAAACGATCATCGCCAAGGCGATGGGTTCGAATCCGTCGGACATAAGCAGTCTCTCGATCCGCCCGGTTGAGGTGGCCCGTTTGAACATTCTACCGGATCCGCGAACCGACCCCGCTCACTTGTAGACAGTCCGACCCAATCCGGATGGTACGGCGTAGTCGGCCCGGTTAAGATAGGTCGTGCGATATTCCGCGTTCTAGGAAAGGGACTTGCGATGACGATTCTGCACTGGCGGGCGCTCTTCGCCTCGTGGCTGACGGTATTGGTACTCGGCGGTTTCGCCCCGGCGGCCCCGGTGCCGGCCGCATCGACGGAAGAGCAACTGAAGGAGAACGCCCTCAAACTGAACGAGCTGTCGGACGAGAAGGCGATGCAGACGAAGTTGACGGATCTTTTGAAGGACAGGCCGAGCGCCAAGCGGCTCGTGCTCCTCGCCGCGAAGATGCAGGCCGACGCCAAAGAGAAGGAAGCCCCCTTCAAGTTCAACGCCGCGGTCGTGCTCGGCAAAGTGGCCCAAAACCTCAAAGATTACAAGACCGCCGAGGCCTTTTACACCTTCTGCAAGGCCAACGCCCTCAAGCTCGGCAGCGGCAAGAAACTGGCCCAAGCCTACGACGGGCTCGTCGATATCCACTGGGATCAGAAGAAGTTTGCGGAAGTGGAGGAACTCTGCGCCGAGATCCTCAACAGCGAGGACGGCGGTAAGGACATGAACGAGGCGAAAGCCTTCGCCATCGAGCGGATGATTCAATCCAAAGCGCGGCGGGGCGACTACGACGAAGCGCTGAACATGGCGGAAGCCGTCATCAAGCTCGACAAAGGGGGCGGCGGGTGGTACGCGCTGCAACTGAAGGGGTACGTGCTACGAGAAGCCGGGAAAATGGATCAAGCCATCGAAGTGTACTCGGACGCGTTGAAGAAACTCGAAGGGGACAAGGACCTGAAAGCCGAAGCGAAGTCGACCATCACGCGGAATGTGCGCTACCTGATCACGGGTTTGTACGTCGAGAATAAAGAGATCGATAAGGCCGCCGAGATACTGCAGACGCTGGTAAAGGAAGTTCCCGACAGCGCGACTTACAAGAACGACCTCGGCTTCATTTGGGCCGATAACGACCTGAAGCTCGAAGAGTCGGAGAAGCTCATCCGCGAGGCTCTGGATTTGGATAAGAAGGCCCGCGACAAAGCGTTGGCGGAGAAGAAGATCGACGAAGAAACGGCCAAAAAAGCGAACGCGGCCTACCAGGACAGCCTCGGCTGGGTGCTCTACAAGAACAAGAAGTACGACGAGGCGATCAAACTGCTGACCGAGGCGAGCCTCGACGAAGAGGAAGGCCAGCACATGGAAATCTGGGACCATCTCGCGGATGCGTACATGGCCAAGAAAGATACGAAGAAAGCGGTCGAACTCTGGGGCAAGGCGCTGAAGTTCGAGGACGTGTCCAAGCGCGATGGCGAACGCCGCAAGAAGATCACCGAAAAGCTGAAGAAGGCGAAAGCGTCCTTGAAGAATGACGAATGATAATTTCCGAATGCCGGTCGAAAGAACACCTCGTCCGATCGGCATTCGTGAATCTGCAATCGACAATCACCGCCGTCCCCCCGGCGGTACTCCACCCGGCTTTTGCATCACGTCGGCGGCGCGTCGCTGGAACTTCGACAATTGATCCCGCAGGGCCGCATCGCCCCGGTTCATGATTTCCAACTCGTGCTGAATCTCGGCGCTCAGCCGCTTCAGTTCGGTCTCCTGCCGGGCCATCAGCGCCCGGTCGCGGGCCATCGACACTTCCATCTGCCGCATTTGCGTTTCGAGCGATTCCTCGTCTTCGCGGAGCTGCGTGCGGTCCTCTTCGACCTTGCGCCGCTCCTGCGTCAGCTTCGAGTTTTCTTTCTCGAGGTCGTCGGCCCACTCGTCGAGTTCGCCGCGCGTCTTCGGCGTGGGGGCCGCCGGCGCGAGCGCCCCGCTGGCGACCTGATCTTCGAAGGCCTGCATCTGGGTGGTCAGTTCGTCGAGCCGGCGCTGCTTCAATTGCATCTGCCCGACGAGTTCCTGCTCGCGCACCGACGCCTTCTGCTCGTTTTCGCTCGCTTCCTGCAAGAGCGTTTTCATCTCTTCGAGCAGTTTGCGGAGTTCGCGGTTCTCGTGGCGGACACGCTTGAAATCTTCGGGCGTCGGGGTGGCCCCGTTGCCGCTGGACGCACTCGGGGTCGCGGTCGGAATCTGCATCAGCCGCGAGCCGGCCGATTC
>JAYTBD010000662.1:0-3474 GCA_043737155.1 Fimbriiglobus sp.
GCGTGAGCCCCCGGAGTTTTCCATCAAAGACTCCGGGGGCTTACGCCACCCGGCTCGCCGAATCCATCAGCCGTTCGCGCTCGCATTCTCCGCGGAGCCCACCTCGCGTTTGCGCCGCAGCCAGATCCAGCCGCACTTCGCCAGCCCCTTCAGCGCCGCCCGGCGTTTGCTCGGCCAGCGCAGCGCTTCCGCGTACCACTTCGCCGCCGTCGCCGGCTCGGAAGCGCGGAGTACGTACCCCAGCGTTTGGCAGGTCGAAGTATATCCTTCCGCGATCATTCCCCTCGGCAACTCGGCTTCCAAGCCGCGCCGATATACCGCGCGGTTCTTGATGCCGATGGCCGTGGCCACGCGGTCGGCCAGCTTCTTGGACAAGTTCCCGTGGCCGGTGCGGTACTTCACGAGCACCTTCTGAATCGGGCGGAATTCGAAGTGCTTCGCGGCCCGGAGCCAGAGGTCGTAGTCGATCGACAAATCGAGCGCCGGGTCGAACACGCCGACGGCTTCGAAGACGCTGCGACGGACCATGGCCGAAGAGAAGCAGACGAAGTTCTGCAGGAACATCTGCGGCAGCGCCCATCCGCCGGGTAGCGTTTCGGTGCGGAAGCCGAGGCTGTTTCCGGACTCGTCGATCAACTCGCGCTGCGTGTACGTCACGCCGACACTCGGATTCGCCCGCAGCAACTCCACTTGCTCGGCGAGCTTGGTCGGGAACCAAGCGTCGTCGGCGTCGAGGAAGGCGACGAACTCCCCGCGGCTGAAACCGATCCCCAAATTCTTCGCGCGCGATTGCCCGAGGACATCCGAGCGGAAGTAGCGGATGCGCGGATCGGCGAGGTAGGGCCGCACCACCTCGGGCGTGGCGTCGGCGCTGCCGTCGTCCACGATGACGAGTTCCCAATCGGCGAAGGTCTGCGCGAGCAGCGAATCGACCGCCTCGGGGAGAAACTTCGCGTAGTTCTTCGCGGCCATCACGACCGACACGGCGGGGTGTTTCATGCGGACAGCCCCGTCATGAAGTCGTGCGCCACCTTGGAAATGCAGAAGCGATACTTCCCGCTCGGCTCCTGCGGGATGACGTCGAGGAACTCCACGTCGTAGCGCATCGTCGGGCCGAAGGTGTCGAGTACGAGCTTCGCCAACTGCCGGTGGCTGGCGTCGGTGAAGGCGTCGTCCGCGACCAACCGCACGCGCAGATGCGTCGTCGTCTCTTGGATGATTTGGACTTGAGCCGCGCCGCGGATATGCAGGGCGAAATTCTCGGTGAGCGAGATGCCCGAAATCAAACTGCCCGACGGTGTGACGACGAAATCGGCATCGCGGCCTTCGACCTTGTCGATCACCGGCAAACCGCGGCCGCACGCGCACGGCGAATCCGAGAGGGTGACGACATCGCCGATTTCGTAGCGGATCAAGGGCATCGCCGCGTTGCTGAGGTCGGTGATCAGCAGTTTGCCGGTGCCGGTGGGTTTGCCGTCGACTTCGGTGTAAATCGATTCCGCGGCGACGTGCAACCCGGCGTGGCGCTCGCATTGGCAGGCGATCAGGCTGACCTCTTCGCAGCCGTAGCGGTTGGTCGCGGGGACGCCGAAAACCCCTTCGATGACAACGCGTTGCCAGTCGTGCAGCGGCATCGCCGTGCTGACGATCCCGTTCGGGCGGATGTCGTCGATCTTCGATTTCTTCAGCGCGCAGGCGAGCAGGTAGAGCGAGTGAGCGTGGCCGAAGATCATCCCCGGCCGGTGCCGGCGGAGGGCACGGGCGAACTCGGCGATGCGCTCCGAGGTGAGGCCGATGGTATCGAGATACACCGCGCGGTCCACGAAGTGATTGGTCAGCCGGCCCCGCAGGCCGAAGTGGCGGTACTCGGGGTTGCCCCAAACCTTGGCGACGCGCTGGCCGAGGCGCCAGCCCGACCACTGATCCGCGCGGAGGGTGCAGGCCGTCTTCCACTGCGCGCCCGCTTCGTCGAGCCGGATCGTCAGCGGGACGCCGGTGCTGCCGCTCGTGGTTTTGATGCGCACTTGCGCCGTTGAAAAAGCCGTCGAATGGAGTTCGTCGGCGCGGGTGCGGACATCGGACTTCGGCAGAATCGGGAAGTGCGCCAAGTCGGCGAGCGCGTTCACATCGGACGGGTGAACCCCGGCGGCCGTCCACGTGCGCCGGTAATAGGGCACCGTGGCGAAGGCGTGGTGGAGTTGCGCTTTCAGCATCGCCAATTGCCGCGCGCGGAGTTGCTCCGGGGTGTCGAACTGGGAGCGCTCGAGTTCCGCGAGGTGGCGCAGATGTCGGCTGCCCCGCTTCGCCGCGACGAGGGGTTGGACGATTCTGCGATTCAAGGTGTCGAGCATCACAGAGTTCCGCGTTGCCATTCGATCTGCTTCGCCAAGCCCGCTTCCAGCGTCGTCGACGGCTTCCAGCCCAGGTGGCGCCACAGCTTGGTCACGTCGGCGCCGGTGGCGAGCTGGTCCCCCTTCCGCGGCGGATGACGCTCGATCGTCGCTCGCTTCCCCGCGAGGCGCTCGATGGTGCGGATCACGTCGATGATGGTCGTGATTTCGCCGCCGCCGAGGTTGAAGGTTTCGCCGGGCATCGCCTTCAAGCCCGTTTGGATGACCGCGTCGACGCAATCGTCGATGTAGGTGTTGCCGCGGACTTGCAAGCCGTCGCCGGTGAGCTGGATCGGGGTGCCTTCGAGGATCCACTTGATGAACAGGTGGTAGCCCATCTCGGGGCGCTGGCGCGGGCCGTAGACGCTGAAGAACCGCAGCACCGCCGTCGGCACGTCGTACTCGTCGAGGTAGACGCGGGCGAGTTGCTCCCCGGCCAACTTGGTGATGCCGTAGGGGGAGCTCGGCTTGGTCGGCAGGCCCTCGTCGCCGCTGGCGTACTTGCCGTAAACGCTCGACGTGCTGGCGTAGACGAACTTTTTGAGGGACTTCAACCCCTTCAGCGATTCCAACAGCCGGTGCGTCGCGGTGAGGTTGCAGCGGGCGTAAATGTCGAAGTCGACCCAACTGCGCGTGAGGCCCGGCATGGCCGCGAGGTGGAAGATATACTCGGCGCCGTCGACGATGGCACCGAGGTCGCCGTCGGCCAAGTCGCGCCCGTGGAAGCGGAAGCGCGGATGGTCCCGGAACCCGGCGAGGTTCGATTCTTTGATGGCGCGGGGGTAGTAATCGGTGAAGCAATCGACGCCGACGACGTCGTGGCCGTCCTTCAACAACCGCTCGGCCAAGTGGGAGCCGATGAACCCCGCGCACCCCGTCACCACGCACTTCATGCCGCATCCTGCCGCTGGAATTTGTCAGAATCGCAATCCTAGCACGCGGGTTCCGGTGGCCGCAACGCGAAGTGGACGTGGGGAGTACGTCTCGATTTTGGCATCTGCCCGTCTTCTTGGCTGATCGCTGTTATCTGATCGCTGACAACTGTCCCATTCCAAACCGTTCGAAACGAGACTGTAGTCAGCAA
>JAYTBD010000663.1:0-3473 GCA_043737155.1 Fimbriiglobus sp.
AACACCGCACCGTCCGACCTTTTCTTCGGCGCCTCGCAACAACTGACCATCGCCGAAACGGCGGCGTTCGGGTCGTCGTTCTCGCTCACGTTTCTCATCGCCCAACTCGGTATCCTCGTGCTGCTCACGCCGGCGTACGCCGCGGGGGGGATCGCCGAAGAGAAGGACCGCAAGACGCTCGTGTTCCTGCTGGTCAGCGATCTCTCGAACCGCGAGATCGTCTTCGGCAAATTCTTCGGCCGGGTCGGCTTCCTCCTCGGCATCCTCTTCGCCGGCCTGCCGATCATGGCGATCACCCAACTCCACGGCGGCGTCACGCTCAAGTTCCTGCTCAGCAGCTACGCCATCACCGCGACCACGGTCATCTTCCTCGCGGCCGTCAGCGCCGCCTCCGCCGCGTCGGCCGAGACGTATCGCGGGGCGTTGTTCCGCTCGTACGGGCTCACCGCGATCATCGTCATCACCGGGTGTGGGATGGGCCCGCAGGCCGGGCCGTTCGGCATCATCCCGGTGCTGAACATGATCGAGGGTTCCAGCCCCGGCATGTTCTGGACCATCTCCATCGCGTACCCGATTATAGAACTCGCCTTCTCCGGGATCGCGGTCTGGCTCGCGGTGCGCTCGGTGCGGAGCATGCGCGCCCGCTTGACCCGCCGTTCGACGAAGCCGCCGCCGTGGATCCAAGACAAGTACCGCAAGCAGGACCGCGACCGCGAGAGCCGCGAAGAAGCGCAGCGCTTGCGCGCCGAGCAATTGGAAATGGAACGCCTCCGCCGGCACGCCCTCGCCAATGTGCCGATGGTGTTGATGCCCGACGACGATCCGGCCGATGCCCCCGCCGCGCAACCGAGCGTGGCGCGGGCCAAGCGCATCCCGGTGGCACCGGTGTCGGCGCGCTCGAAGGTCCGTCCGCGCGACGAGGTCATCCCGAAGATTCTGATCCCGGTCGAGAAACTGGTGAAGGAACCGAAGAAGCGGAGGAACCAGCGCGTCGACGAGTTCACCGAGGAGCAGACCGCCAACCGGCCGCGCATCGGCTCGACCGACCCCTTCTATTGGAAGGAGCGCTTCACCACCGGCTCGCTCAAGACCGACGACGACGACGCCATGAAGTCGATGATGTACCTCCTCGGCGGCGTGCTCGGCGTCATCGTGCTGTTCATCCTCGCGATCGCGTCGCTGACGCTCATCGCCAGCGCCGGCACCACCGACAACCGCTCGGTCGTGAAGTGGCTACTGCTCACCACCGGCGGCACCGGGGTGTTCGTCCACCTGCTGCAAATCGGCATCGCCGCGGGCGGGGCCATCTGCCGGGAACGCCAGCGCTTGACGCTCGAATCACTGCTCACGATCCCGGTGCCGCGCTCGGCGATCCTCTGGCCGAAGTGGGTCGGGAGCTTGCTGCGCGGCTGGTGGTGGGGCGGTCCCGCCGCGGGCGTGATGCTCTTTGCGCTGCTGGCCACCGATGTGCCCGTGCTGTTGGCGCCGGGCGTCGTCTACTTCCTCGCGATGGTCCCGTTCGCCACGAGCTACGGCCTTTGGTTGTCGATCCGCTGTCGCAATGTGAACCGGGCGGTGATGTGGTTCCTCCCCGTGGCCGGGTTCTTGGTGGTCTTCCCGGTGCTCATCACGAGTTGGGCCGACCAGCCACTCTGGTTTTTATGGGCGGGCTTGCTGACCGGCGTGACGCTGCTGCTCACGCTCGGAGCCTGGGGATTTTGGAAGCATTCGGAGAAGCTCTTCGATCGGGAGACGGTGCTGGCGCAGTGATGGGTGGCTAGCGCGGGTTAGCCCGACGCGCTAGCGAGGGAGTACGGCGATCCGGTGTGTTGAAATATTGCCGGGACAATCGCACCGGCAGTTCAGACCCTCGCTAGCGCGTCGGGCTAACCCTTTGAGATCAGCCATGCGCCGTCCCGGACTATCACGGGTCGAAGTCATTCTGCTTCTGGCTATGCTCGGCGCAGTCGCCGGGTTGGTCACGAGCGGAATTCAACGCGTTCGTCAAGCGGCGCAGCAAATCTCGTGCGGCAACAATCTGAAACAGCTCGGTCTCGGCGTGAGTGTGTACTGCGACACTCACGGCAACCCGCCATCGCTCGTCGACCACGGAGAGAACTCGACCACCGGCGACGGGCTAGTTTCGGTCTTCGGCACGATCACCCGTTACTTGGAAGCGAGTAGTTTTCAATACCACAAGGGTTCGCCACCCGCCAATTACCACGCCCACTCGTCGGTAGCGTTCTCATACCGCGGCAAAGATGGACAATCGCGGGTCGACTACGGAGGCGACGCGAATCAATTTTATTGGAGAGCGTTCGTCTGCCCCAGCGATACCACCGCCACCCGACTGCGCGATGTGCCGATGACGCTCCCGAACGGCTCGGTCGGCCACTACGCCACCGGCAGCTACGCCGCGAACGGCATGTTCCCGTGGGGAATCGAGCGGGACGCCAAGTCCCCGCTCGAAGGCTTGTCGCAGACGATCCTCATCGCCGAACGGCCGCAAGTTTGCCGGACGGCGGATGGCGATACCATCTACAACCTCTGGGGCCTCGGCTTCTACAGCCCGCACATGCCCGCGTTCGCAGCACTGGCCCCGGTCGGTTCACCCGAAGCTTGGACGACCGGCCAGATCGCACCGGACTTCCCCGTGAACGAAGAACCGATCCTCGTGCGCATCGGCCGCGCGGAGGCGCCTCCGCAAGCGATCGATCTCGGGAATGCATTTCCAAAGATCGCCGCCGATCGCCCCTGCGATCCGAGATTGCCCGGTTCGCCACACCGCACCGGCATGCAAGCGGCGATGGGCAACGGCAGCGTGCGGTTCTACTCGTACGATACGACGCCCGCCGTATTCTGGGCCGCGTGCCGAGCCGATGAACGTCCCGTTAGCCCGACGCGCTAGGGAGGGTGTCCGGACCCTCACCTACTCGTCGGGCTACTGAAAGTCAGAAATGCACTGCCAGGCGGAGCAGTGTCGCCTCGCTCCGCGAAAGGAAAGTTCCGCAGACAGTGTCTTCCCGGAACTGGATATCGGCCGGGTCCAGACTTTCGCGGAGCGAAAGGCGACACTGCTCCGCATGAAATTACTTGTCTGACCGTGAGTGACGGGCCGACTTCTCGGCCAGTCCGATCCCCGACTGAACCGGAGTCCGCCATGCTCCTCGTCGCCATCCTCTTCGCAGTGCTGCTCTTCACCGGCGTCGTCCGCGGCGAACTGGAATGGCCCTATTTCTTGGGGTTCCTCGGCGCCGCCGGGATGTCGCTCGGCGCGATCCTCCTGATGGACTGGCCGCTGATGTGGTACACCGCCATCCTCGCGCTGTTGGATGTCGTGCTGGTGATTTGGATCTTCAAAGGCAACCTCACAATCCGTTGAGGAGAACCGCGCGTATCCGACAAAATCCTCCGATTGACTTGACACTTCGCCATTTGCAGCGTATATACACTATGTGAACATTTTATTACTA
>JAYTBD010000664.1:0-3473 GCA_043737155.1 Fimbriiglobus sp.
TGATCGTCAGGGGGTTCCAGTCGCCGAAAGCCCCCTCCACTTTCAGGTCCAGCACTTTGCCGGGCAGTTCGGCGACCCGGCAAGTATGATCGACCCCGCCGCCCAGTTCGGAACTCAGAAACTTGCGGTAAACTAGCCAAGTCCGGTTCCCGATCTTGATCTGTTGCACCGCCGCCCGGTCGTGTTTCTCTTTCGGCCACTTCGCCTGATACCCTTCCAGCGGCACCGCCTGACTCGCCAAGATGTCGTCGGCCGCGGGTTCGATCACTTTGAATTTGAAGACCGGCGCGACGACCTCTCCCTCGGCCGTCTTCAGCGACGCCTGCATCTCGTAGTCACCCACCACATGGAGTCGGTGAAAGCGGAAGTCTGGGAAATTGAAAACCCACGAATGGGATTGACCGGCGGGCAATTGCGCACTCGCATTGGCCGGATTCCGATCCCAACTTTCAGGGTGGGTTATGCCATAGAGCGTGCTCGGCCGCAGGCTGATTTTCAAGTCGCGGAGTTTGTTGGCCGTTCCCAGCGGGGTGTACTGCCGCATCTCCTCCGATTGATTGATAAGTACGATCTCGAGCTGGTTATGCGCGATACTCTCTGTGACCAAGTAGGGCTCGTGGAACTCCAACGGACGTAGCCGCAGGCCCCACCCCAATTTTTCGGTGGGGGCGGGTTTGTCGGCGGGGATCATCCACGCGATCGCGCCGACTGGGATCACCAGAAGCCAAACCATACGCATGACCTACCTCCCGGAGATGGCGAACGAATCAATCATCGGAGCATGATCGCAGGTTCGACCTCGCACTCAATTCGGCTTGGTGAGGAAGAACGCTCGGTTCGACCCCACGGCCAGTTCGGCTTGGACCACCGGAAAGATCTTGACCGTGGAAGTCTCCCTGTTCCCTCGGGCAACAGCGGGAGACATCAGTTCGGTCTTGTCTTCCGCATCGTATGCCGTCCCGTCGCCGTTCGCATCGTTCACGTGTCCGACCTCGTCGAACGCTCCACTAGACGTTTTCCAGATCAAGAGGTGGGTGATCTCATGGGCGGTCGCGGTGATCAATGTCTGATCGGACCTGGCCGGATCCAATGGAGCAATCTGGTTCAACACGAAGTCCCACACCCCAATCATGGCACCGCGTTTGACTAGGTCGTTCACAGGATAGATCACTCCGTTGTATGCTATTGCGCCAACGCCACTCTTATCCGTGAGTAGGAGATGGATGAAGTCCGTCGCCAAGCTCGCCGTCGTCGGTGTGGCCCGCTCCGCAACCGTGTCGCGAGAGGCTGCCAATGCCTGCACCCTTTTCAAATCTTCTTCCCGTTCGAATCTGGGCAGATCGAGGGCGTCCTCATCCATCAGCCAATACATGTAGATGCCGGCCCCGCGCGTAGCTTGGCTGAACACCCCCGAAGCGCCGTTCATCATGGCCGCCACCTTGGGTGCCGTTTCGTCTCCCGGCCATGGCATGAGACTCAACTGGGCGGTGCGATCTACTTCGACCAGGATTTCCTTCCGCGCCGGGTCGAGGCGGATGTGCCCGCCGGCGTGGCCGCCGACACCGGCCCCGTTCAGGCCGCCGCCGTCGAGGATGTAGCCGCGGTACTCTTCCTGCACCGTGTGGGCGTCTCCCCAATCGCCCTGCCGGACGAGTGGACCGCCGGCACCGTCGGGATCAATCATTTCGGCATCGCTTTTAGAGGGGGTCTCCCAGCGGTCGAGTACGAACTTCTCCAACGCTTGCGCGTCGGTCATCGGCGGCAGTCCGTACTGGGCCGACCAGCGCTTGCCCATCTCGATTTCCCACTTGTCCGCGATCCCTTCGCCATCGGTGTCCAACGGCAACCTCAGCCAGAGCGTCGTCTGCGCCCTCTCGCCGGCTCCATCCCGTACCCAGATCGTCGCCGAAACCGAGGCATATCCGCCGTAGTCCTTGCAATAAAAGTTCACCCACGTCTTCGTATCTTCCATCGCACCGTCGTAGTACCCGCCGTACATGTTCTTTTCCGTGCTGTCGCGATCGACGGTGATGCCGAGAGCGTTCCCGTTCCGCCGGAACGAATAATCGTGGGTGTTCGTATCGAAGTCTGGATCGAGGGATTCGACGCTCGGATCACTCCGGTTCGACGCATAGCCCGGGATCGATGATGTGCTCATCCCGAACTCGATCCGGGTGATGTCGGCGTTCAACCTGCCGATGCCGTCGAGAACCAGCCTCATCCGCTGGCCGGTGTAGGCCTGGTTGTTGAATGTAGTGCCATTCGACACCTTCGCCACGGTTCCCTCGTATCCGGGGAGGTAGTTGGCGGCGCCATCCACAGCATCGCTCAAGTCGCCGTCGGCGTTTACATCGAGATCGAACACGCCCGTCCGCACACCGGCGTCCCAAGTCAAGTCCGGGGGGCCCGCCAACGCGGGGAATGCGCCCGTCCCGCCCGATGCGTTGGCGTCGCTGTTCTTGTCGCCCGAAACTCCAGCGGCGTTCTGAGTCGTGAACGTGTAAGCGATCCCCGGATTGCCGAATTGGAACTTGTATTGGAAGCCCGCCGGGACGACGTGGCTATAAATTCCTGCGGCATCCGTCGTGGTGAACGGCACTGCGTTCTCCCCCGTGGCCGCCTCCAAGATTCGCACGCGGGTACCGGCGACTCCGAGTTCACTCTCGTCTTGCCGGCCGTTGCCGTCGGTGTCGAACCAGACGCGGTCCCCGATGGTCGCCGTGTTCGAGTACAACTGCGCTTGCGGCACGAGTACCCGCGGCGCCGCCAGGCCGGCTCTCGACCATTCGAGCTTCACCCGGGCGTCGGTGGCGTTCTCGTGGTACTCCAAGCGGATGTCGTACTTCTGATTGGCCGCCAACTCGATGGTGGCGCTGGCGAAGGCTTCGATATTCTGATTTTCCCATTTATCGAGCAGCAGCTGGTCGTTGACCCACAAGCGCACGCCGTCGTCGGCCGTCAGATGAAACGTGTACGTATCCGCGACTAGCGCCTCGATCTTGCCCGTCCAGCGCGCCGAGAAGTTGTCCGCCCCAACGCCCGTCCCCGGGGGCGCCAAAGCTCCCCACGCGAAATCGATCGTCGGATCCACTCGCGCGGTCTTCACGTCCGTCAAATCTTTGGTGTTGTAATAGCGCGCGAACAGGCCATCGCCTCCGGCGGGCGGTTCGATGTCGTTGTCGTTGATATAGTTGATCACGGGCGCGTTCGAGTACGAGTACCCGGGGGCGCCGGTCAACACCACCGTCACGGCCTCGATCCCTTCCACGAGCGCGTCGTCGACCGCGTCGAAGAGCAACGGCACCATCCCCACCCCCACGCCGAAATAGACCGAGCCGGTCGGTCCGGTGTAGTCCGCGCCGGGCATGGCCTGGCCCTCGCCCTCGACGGCGGGCAAGTCGTAGGTCACCGTCAGCGAGTCGAGCGTGCTGCTGCGGTAAACTCCGAACCCGCCGCCGGACCCGCCTTCGGTC
>JAYTBD010000665.1:0-8466 GCA_043737155.1 Fimbriiglobus sp.
TCGGCATCGCACTCGACGAGTCCACAATTCTCAGCGGCAATCCGCTGACCAAGAAACTCTGCGCGGCCGCGGAAAGCTCCGACGAACGAAAGGAGCGGACTAAGAACCTCGGATCGCCGACGCTCCACAAGCGCCGCGATCTGTGCCAGCATTTCGCCGTGAGCGTCGCCTTGACCGAGATCGTCGGGGCCGGTTTGGCCGAACTCGCCGGCGTCGCCAAAGAACAAGCCGACATGCGCCGGACCAGCGGCTTCAGCTTCGTCGACCTCTGCGCCGACCTCGCCGGGATCGAGTTCGCCACGCGGGTGCAGAAGGATCCGGCGATGCTAGAAGCCGTGGCGAAAGGATTCAAAGTCGGCGACTACGTTCCGGGTATCGAAGGCTTGCGGGAAGGATTGAACGAAGCCGCATTCAAGAAGGATTTCGGCGGCGTGGGCGACGAGCGTTACAAGGACCAGCTCGCGGATTTGCGGAAGCGGGTACCGGACGTGCGAGCATACCGGAAATGATTTTCCTACACGGGGCTAATCCGTGGATGATGAAGCGAAGCCGACCGGAGAGGAACGCCGCGCGAAGCGCGAGGCGCGGCGGGCGAACAACGTCGACCGCGCCGCCGAGATGCACGCCGCCCGTACCGCATGGGAAGCCGACTCGGACAGTGCGGAAGAGTTCCACGTTGGCTGCTCCGGGTGGTTTTATTGGCATTGGCTCGGTGGCTTCTACCCCGCCGAACTCAAGACCTCGGGATGGTTCGAGCACTACCCCACCCCAATCTTCCGCAGGCGGTAGCCGAGTTGCGGCAGGTTGGCGACGACCGTTTCGATCTGCTCGAAATCCTTGGCCGGTTCCGTTTTGCTCAGCTTGGGGTGGATGATCAAAACATCCCACGTGCAGAGTTGGAGACGGCGCGGCGGCGTGTCGCTGCGCTCCCCGTAGCTGACCCCGGCCAGCAACCGCTCGGCCATCCAGCGGTTGTGCTCCATCCGCGCGATGGCCACGATCTTCTCCCGCCCATCCCCCGGCGGCAGGAGCTCGATTCTCCCGCCGGTTTTGGAATCGGCCGACTCGTCGCGCACCAGTTCGAGCCCGAGGTAGGCGAGCTTCACCTCGAAGTGGATCGCGGCCATGCGGTTCGAATTCAAGTTCATTTCGGTGTCCTTCGCCCAGTCCGCTTCGGCCGCGGCGAGATCGACGAGCGGACTCGGCCCCGTCCGGTGGTAGCCGGCGCGGATGACTTGCCCGATGCGGTCTTCCATCGGCGCGCGCAAGTCGGTCAACTTCAGTTCGTCGACGCACGACCCGAACGGCCGGATCGGCAGCGCGGCGCCGACGGCCTGTTTCTGCAGCAGTTTCTTCAGCGGTTCCCGCTTCGGCAGCCAGACGTACATCGACAGCCGGCGCCGGCCATCCGCGAATGTGAGGACTCCGTGGGCCTGCTCGAACTGGCGGTGGAAGTTCACGGCGGTCGAATAACTCTCCTGATCCTGCTCGTGGCAGAAGATGATCGCCGGCTTCACCACCTTCGCATTCGGATGGTTGAGATCGTCGTCCCGCACGACCTTGGCCATCGCATTCAAGAAGCCGCGGTCGGTCACCGATTTCGGATAAAGGGCGAAGATCGCATTGCAGGCGTACTCGATGGCCTCGTCGTTTTCGACTTGATAGGCCGGGTCGGGGCGGTGTTTCCGGCAGCCCCAATCGTCGGCGTCCGGATCGAACGCGTTCATCTTGTCCCAGTCTTCCACGAAGTTGTGCTCGGGGTTCGCGCCGAATTGCCCCCAGCGGGCGCGGAACGCTTCGGCCGTCCTCTTCGGTTCGTCCGTGAGGATGAGGATGCGCGGGCGTTGGAAGTTTTCGAAGTGGGCGAGTTCGGCGAGGTGCGTCGCCAGCGTTTGCCCCATCGTGCCGAAGCCGACCAAAATGTAGAGCGCGACTTCCTTCTCGCTCGTCGGGCGGATCTTCGTCAGCTCCTTTACGATCAACTGCCGGGCGGTGTTGCGGGTGACGTTGAACGTCTGCACGCGGAAGGCGTTGGCGTTGGCCTTCAGGCTCTCGGTGAGGACATCCCCCAGCGCGGGATCGATGATGTGGACGAAGCAGCGGAAGTCGGGTCGGGGCCGGGCGGGGGCTTCCAAAACCGCGCGCACGTCGACGGCCGATTCGATGTTTTCCTCGTCGCTGCCGGTGACGAGGTAGACCGCGTCGGCTTTCCGCAGGTGGGCCAACTCGAAGTTCTTTTCGTCGGTCGCATCGCCCTGCAAGACGATGGCGCCGAGTTTGCGCGCGTCGTCGATCAGTTCGTTCTCCGCCGAGCGCTCGAGGACGAGGACGCGCTTGCCCTCGGCCCGGAGTTGGCGGACGATCGGCCAGCCGACGCGCCCGAGGCCACAGACGATGTGGTGGCCGCCGCGGCACGACCACGTCACGAGGCGCAAATTCTCCAACGAGTCGGCCATGAGTTTGCCGAGGGCTTGGAGCCCGAGTCCGACCACGAACAGCACGGCGAAGATCCGCCCGAGGGTGATCCAGATGTTCGTGCCGAGCCGTGGCGACATGTTGAGCAAGAGCACCTGCGCGGTTTCGTAGATCACATCGCTGACCATATCGGTATCGGAAGCGGCGCAGCGCGCGGTCGCGAAGCGGTTGGCTTCTTCCTCGGCAGCCGTCCCGATCACGGCCCGCAGGGTCGCGCGCTCCTCGG
This sequence comes from Fimbriiglobus sp., assembly GCA_043737155.1. GTDB lineage: Bacteria > Planctomycetota > Planctomycetia > Gemmatales > Gemmataceae > JALHQU01. The sequence goes on from JAYTBD010000665.1 coordinate 2,702, forward strand.
CGGAACGCGGTCGGCACCGCTCGCGCTGCGCGGCCTCTTCGATCCACACTCCAGTCGCGGTGCAGATAATGGTGAGGAACGCCAGCACCAGCGACAGCAGCGCCGCGTTGCGCTTCAGCCACTGCCAGTAGGTCGACCACGCCGTGGGGTTCGTCGCTTCCATCGCCGGGAGTCCTCGGTGATCAGACGGTCGGGAACAAATACGAGTAGAGCGGCAATTTGCGGAAAGTGTCGGTGGAATTTCGGGTTGGCACTCATCTCATTCGGGCAGACCTCACCCCCCGGCCCCCTCTCCGAAGCGGAGAGGGGGTGACTCCGTTGTGTCCATACGTCCGCTCGCTCAACTTGGCCTGCTCCCCCTCTCCGCTTCGGAAAGGGGGCCGGGGGGTGAGGTTTGGTCTGAAGCGAGTGGCACCGACAGCATTCGGGTTGACACCCCTTCCACTTGGTACAGGGGTGAGCGAAGAACATCCTACGGAGCCGGGGGCTCGCCGGGTTCGCCCAACCTCGCCAGGGCCGCCGGTTCCCACGAGCTTTCGTCCTCGATCGGTTCGACGTGGATCGTCACTTCCAACTCGGTCGCCAAGTCCTGCAGTTTCTTTTCGATCCCGTGGGCCAGCGTGTGCCCCGCTCGCACCGTCCATGTCCCCGGAACGAGCAAATGGAAGTCGACAAACTTCCGCCGTCCGGCCCGGCGCGTGCGCAGAAAGTGGAAGTGACAACCCGCTGGCAGCGAGGTGCGGATGCCCTCGCGCAATCGCTCTTGTTCGTCGATCGGCAACGCGCGGTCCATCAATCCGTCGAAGCTGCGCCGCACCAGCTTGAACCCGGTCCAGAGAATGCTCGACCCCACGGCGATCCCGACGAGCGGATCGAGGATCGTCAGTTCGGTCGCGGCTACCAAGATCAACCCGCCGACGACGGCGAACGACGTGTACACATCGCTCATGAGGTGGTGGCCGTCGGCTTCCAAGATCGGCGAGCCGTGCTTCTTGCCGACGCGCAGCAGCACCACGGCCACGGCGAAGTTGATCGCGGTCGCGATCAACGACAGGATGATGCCGAGGTCGAGGCGTTTCAATTCTTGGGGTTCGATCAAGCGGCCCACGGCGTACCACGCGGTGCCCAATCCGGCGACGAAGACGAGTGTACCTTCCAAGCCGCTGGAGAAGAATTCGATCTTCTCATGGCCGTAGGCGTGCTCCGGGTCGGCGGGCTTGTGCGAGTAGCGCAGGCTGAAGTACGCCGCCGTCGCCGCGAAGAGGTTCACCGTCGATTCGAGCGCATCCGAGAACAGCCCCACGGACCCGGTGATCGCGTACGCGGTCCCCTTGAGGCCGATGGTCAGCACGGCCGCGACGAGCGACAGCAGCAAGGGCATCCGCAGTGTTTGGTAGGTCATCGTTCGGTTGCGGAGTCAGGATCGGTCGAACCGCGAGGTGTCTTCTTCGTGGGGAATCCGGAATCTGCAATCCCAAATCCGCGATCCAAATGCCCGACGGGCCGCACACCGGGGGTTGGTGGGCGGCCCGTCGGGTTGTTGGGTCGGAGTCCGGGGGGTTGGACTCCGACTCGGGGGATCTTCCGGCCCCGAAGCCTGGGGGGTTAGGCTGCGGATCGTCGGGGGGTGACAATCCGCAATGAGCCGGGGCGAGTGGGTCTTTGGGGGATCACTTCGCCATTGTTCAAAGCCGGTTGGGGTCGGCTTCGACGGATGTGACTATTGCACGGACCGTGCCAAGCCGGCAGAGGAATGAGCCCATCGACCTTAGTCCTTGGGAATACTGGGTTTTGAAATCGCAATTCGCGGAGGTTGTAAACGGGGGATGTAATACTTGCAAGATTTACACGGTGGGAACCGGTAAGAGTTGCAAGGATTGCAAAGTTGGGAAGTGATCCCAAATGCTTCGATCAAGGGGCCAGTCGCGATAATGGCGGCATGCCGGCGAGGGGCTTGGGCATCGGCTGTTGCTCGGGGACCGCCGGTTCCATCCCCGCGACGGGGGTGGTCGAAGGCGGCGCTTCGACGACGCGGGCCGGGGCGGATGGGACGGTGGTGACCGGCGCGACCATCGGGCGCACGACATACTGCGGAACAGTGTCGGTCGAGAGGTCGAGCATGAGCGCGAGGAGCCCGGCGGCGAGGCTGCCGAGGCCGACCCAGACGGCGGGGTGCCCGCGGTACGACCGGGTCGGGAAGAGTCGGCGCAGGGGGGTGGGGAAGAGGCGATCGTGAACCGCGGCGAAGAGGCCGGGCTGCGGCGCGGGCACGGCGACGCCCGAGACGGCGGCGCTGAGGCGCACCGTTTCCCCGAGGACTTCGCGGGCGGCGCCGTCGGTGGCGAGCCGCTCTTCGAAGGCGGTCGCGTCGGCCCCGGCGAGTTCCCCGGCGGCGTAGCGCAGCGCTTGCAAAGCCAATTCGGCGGTCGGTTCAGGTCGCGGCATAGCGGGCCTCCCAGAGCGAGCGGAGCTTCTTCAAACCTTCGTGCATACGGGCGAGCGCCGTGTTCAGCGGGCAACCGAGGCGCTCGGCCACTTCGCGGAACCGCAATCCCTCGAAAATCCGCAGGCGGATGACCGCTTGCTGGACGGCGGGCAGTTCGTCGAGCAGGCCGCGCAGCAGTTCGGCGCGCTCGGCCGATTCGTACGCGTTCACGGGGTCGGCGTTCCCCAGCAATCCGTTCAGCAGTTCGTCCGCCGCGGCGGAGGGCACCCGTTTCGCCCGGCGCTTCACGAGCACCGCTTGCTGATGGGCGACCGCGAACAGCCAACCCCGGAGTGTTTCACCGGCGACCGCTTCGGATTTCCGCAGCGCTTGGATAAACGTCTCTTGGAGCGCGTCCTCGGCGTCGTGCGGGCGCCGGAGCATCCCGAGCAGAAACAGGTAGATCGGCCGCTCGTACCGGGCGAAAAGCAGTGCCAAAGCGTCCGCGTCGCCGGTCCGGAATCGGGCCAGCAGCACCGTGTCGTTCTCGGCGGGATTCGCGGGGCCGGCGGTCACTTCTTCTTCCGTTTCTTGGGTTTCTCTTCTTCTTCCTCTTCCTCTTCTTCCTCTTCTTCGTCATCCTCATCGTCGTTTTGTTCGTCCAATTTGTCGCCGGCGAGTTTTTTCACGGCATCGTCTTCGCTCATCTGGTTCGGCCCGGCCTCGGGTTCGATGTAGCCGGCCATCACGCGCGGGTCTTTGAGCGTGATGATGCTGAAGATGCCGGCGAGCAACGGCACCAAGCCGAACACGGCGCCGACGAACGCCCACGGGTACGAGCCGAGCGTCGACATCTGGTAGGAACCGTAGCAAACGATGCCGCCCCAGATGAAGGCGACGATGCCGAAGAGGATGTAGTACATGGTCTCGGCGACCTCTTCGTCGGACGGTGGCGCGTCGTTGAAGATGAGGGGCCAGAGACCGATGATGAACATCCCCAAGCCGACGAACGACGTGAGCACCCCTTGGCCGAGCAGCAGCGTGGAGGGCATGACCATGAGCGCCGCGGCGGGACCGCGGGCGCTGCGTTTGAACTTGTCGCGGACGGCGCCGAACACCGGCTTGTTCTTCTGCGCGAGCTTCTGCTCGTCTTCCGATTCCTTGACGACGCCGTACGGATTGACATCGTCTTCATCGTCGTCCGCGAGGGGGATCGGCGCGGTCAGCTTGGGCTTCGCCGCGACCGGCTTGGCCGGCCCGCGCTTCGGGATCGCCTTCGGCTTGTCGTCGTCCGCCATAGTATTCCCCGCCCACTTCACTCGTCTGTACTCTCCGGCATCGTACCGGATTTCGCCGGGAGATTCTAGCGGATGCTACCGGGTGTACCTCTGGATTTTGGCATCGTGCATTTCTTGTAGGGGCACCCCTTGTGGGTGCCCGGACGACCGGAATCTCCAGGGCGCGGGAATCGTGATGACACGCCTACGCCCATCATTGCAACGGTCCGTGGGAATCCGGTTCCGGGCACCCACAAGGGGTGCCCCTACGGGAAATGACAAAACCTAGAGGTGAAGCTCTATTCTATGTCTCAGTCGCTGCCGATTCACTCCTCGTCGCCCGTCGGCATCGTACCGAATCCCTCCGGCTTTTGCCAGACGCTCAGCACGGCCGCTTGGCCGAGGATGCGCACTTTCAATTCCCGCGTCGCCTTCCAATCGAACGGCTTGACCGCGGCCCGGAGCTCGTCCTGCTCCGCCACCAGAATGACGGCGCGGCCGCCCGGTTTCAACACGCGGTCCCACTCTTTCGCCAGATCGACGTACAGATCGGGGATCAATTCCGGTTTCAACATCTGCTTGCCGAAGGGCGGGTTGCACACGATCCGATCCACGCACTCGCCCGACAGCGGGAGTTCCATCGCGTCCCAGCGCTCGATGGTGGCGCCACCCCGATTGCCGAGGTTCTCTTTGGTGCAGTAGACGGCGTTGGGGTCGATGTCGCCGCCCAAATATTTCACGTCGCGCATGCGGCGCATCTCGCAGAGGGCGATGGCTTCGGCGAGGATGGTGCCGGCGCCGCAGAGCGGGTCGAGCACCGTCATGCCGGGGGCGATCCCCGCGAGGCGGACCATCGCTGCGGCGACCGTCGGCCGCAGCGACGCCGCGACGTGGTCAGTCTTGTACGTCCGGTGGCGCATGCTGCGATCGGACAGTCGCAAGCCGCTGACGGCGGTCTTGCCGGTGATCGTCATCCAAATTTCGAGCCAGGCGTTCTCCTCGGCGGGCAGCCACCCGGCCGGGATGATGCCGTGGAGTCCGTCGGCCATGGCGTCGAGGGCATCGACGCGGCGGTAGCCGTGCTCGCCGGTCATCTGCGCCACGAGGTGGAAGGTCGGCTTCCCTTTGACCTTGGGCCGGATGGCATGGTGGATACGGAAGAGCTGCGGCCAATCGGGCTTCTTGGCGGTCCACTTCTTGATCTGTTCGAGATCGCCGGCTTTGTATGAGAGCGACCCCGTGCCCCACGCCAACAGGTAAATGTCTTCGGTCGTGCGGAGCTTCAATACATCCGCATCGATGGAGCGCAAGCGGAAGACGACGACGCCGCGCTCGGTGCGCTTGACTTCGCCTTGGAGGTCGCGCGTGATTTCGTCGGCGGCGATCGTTTCCAATCCCGGTTGGACATGGGCGTACAAGGCGGGCAGTTCGGCATCGGGGGGACGGCGGGCCACGCGGGGCACTCCACGGAAACGGAATGGGTATTGTAGCAGCGCCCGCTACTTCCCGCCCCCGCCGAGTCTCCGGTGCTCGTCCGCGCGCTCCGCATCCCCGACCCGGGAGTAGTGGGCGGCCAGCGCGAGGTGGGTCGGTCGGTGGTCGGGTTTGTCGAGCAAGGCGCTGGACAGCCACGCCACGCCGGTCGTGTCGCGTCCGACCGAGAGTAACTCCGCACCGATCCGATAGCGGAGATCCGCGTTCGAAGGGTCTTTCAGCAACTGCAGGATCCATTCGGTGGTCTTGCGATGCATTTCGGTGAGTGCATCGAACCGGGCCGAGTGGCGGGCCGCGGCGTCGGGCTGCCCGAGTTGGGTGAAGAGACCGCCGAGTCGGTAGTGGAGATCGGGCTCATCCGGGAGGGACGTTTCGGCCCGCTTCGCCCAAACGAGCGCTTCGGTAGTCCGCCCCGCTTCCGCTTCCAGAGCGGCGAATACCAAGCAACCCTGGGCGTGGTCGGGTTGGCGCGCGAGCAAGCGATCCAAGTAACCCCGGGCGCCGACCGGGTCCCCCTGCATGCGCCGGCATTCCGCCAACCCGAGGAGTCCCTCCGGGTCGTCCGGCGC
>JAYTBD010000666.1:0-8463 GCA_043737155.1 Fimbriiglobus sp.
GGGTGCGGGCCAAAATCGTCTGGACGTTCCGGGTGGCCGACGCCAGAAAGAAGCTGGCCTTCCTCTACCCAAAGGAACTCGTGCGGTGACGCACTAGGCAAGTTCTGCGCCGACCACTATAAACAGTGGGGCAGCGATGAATTGAGGCTCTTCATGAAGATCAATCTCGCACAGGCTTACAAATGGAAAAGTATGCCCGAGAAATGTAAGGAGATTGTAGATAACGAAGATTGGTCGTCACGTGGCAACCATATCAAACTTGCAGTCGCTCTGCTTAAAGACGACTTCGGTGAAGCTGTAATACTAATGCGAAAGTTAGGCATTGGTGGTGAAGTCAAGGAACACGACTATAAGGATTGGCCTTTGTTTAGGGAGTTGCGTAATCGTCCAGAGTTCTTTGAGGCATTCGCCAGTATATATGGCAAGCCTTACAAACCTGTCGAGAAGATAATCGCCCGGATGAACAAGGCATGGAGAGAGTTGAAGATAGAGCATGTATTTGAAAGCGATGTGAATCTGGGAATTGAACCTGACCCCGACTACTCGATTTGACGGTGTTACTCTACCTTGCCCCAACGAGCGAGCGCTGCCTTCCGAGCTATGTCCGACCTTTGCTTGCGAGTGAGCTTGTTGGCTCTCGCGACCCCGCCTTTATCCCCCCCGTGCTTCCCCCGAGCCACTGCCGCAGCATCCTTCCCCGCGTCGGGGTCGGGCGTCTTCGGCGCTTGCCCGGTCGCTTCGGCGACGATGCGGAACGCCAGTGTGTTGGCGTCTTCGCGGAGCTTCGGTATCTTCTTCGGTGATTTGGCCATACCCTGAGATTACCCGGAACTCGGCTTGGGATCAACCGGGCCGGGCGGAATCCGGATTTCAAACTGAGACACTACCGGGTGTTGCAACATTTTTCGGGAGGTACGCCGAACGAGCGGCGGGTGAGCGACGGGCCAATTCAATTTCGCAAAGTTCCCATTATCCCGGTGCGTTCCGTCGCTCTCGCTTCCGGCTCGTGAGATGCAACCTCCGAGACGCAAGTCGGGATACGCCCGGTTTCCCGCTTCCCCCGAACGCGTCCATCTGTTCCACTGTCAGGCCCCGGCACACATTTGGTGGCCGGCCTCCCCCGTCGTGTCCCGAGGACTCCGCGATGATCCGAATCCTACCCGGCCTGCTCGCTTTATCCCTGCTCGCTCCACCGTCGATCGCGGTGGATGAAAAGCCCGAAGGCAAAACGATCCAGCTGTACAACGCCAAGGATCTCACCGGTTGGGGCTACAAAGTCGGCGACAAATTCGAGTCCTTCGACGGCAAGACCGAGTCATCCGACAAGCGTTACTCCGCGAAGGAAGGCATCCTGGTGGTGAACCCCGGCAAGGGCCTCGCGCAGTTGTGGACTTCGGCGAAGTTTCCCGACGACTTCGAACTGCGCTTGGAATTCCGGGCCGAGAAGAACGCCGACAGCGGGCTGTTCGTCCGCGGGCCGCAATTGCAGGTGCGAGATTACCCGGTGGCGGGGCCGTACAAGATGTTGAAGAAGTACAAGCCCCTAGATTGGAACGAGATCGTCGTGGTGGTGAAGGGGAAGGTCGCCCATTGCACCTGCAACGGCGAAATTTTGGAAGAGGCCTTCAAACTGCCCGAAACAGGCGGCATCGGCTTGGAGGCCGACCGCGGTCAAATGGAGTATCGCAATTTGCGATTGATGGTGAAGTGAGCTTGCGAACGCAATTCCGCGATTCGGCATAGTCCCTGCTCTCACCCCGTTCTAACATTGGAACGGGGGAGGTCCGATGCGGATTCTCGTCGTCGCCGACATTCACGCCAATCGCGCGGCCCTCGACGCGATCTCCGAACCGCACGACGTTTGCCTGTGCCTCGGCGACACCGTGGAATACGGCCCCGAGCCGGCCGCGTGCGTCGATTGGGTCCGGCGCCGCGCCCACCACGGCGTCCGCGGCAACCACGATCACGGCGTCGTGCAGAACGTCGATCTCGTCGGCACCGGCGGCTTCCGCTATCTGACTATGGTGACCCGCCAGCCCACGCTGGCCGCGCTCGATGATTCCGACCGGCGCTTCCTCGCGTCCCAACCGACCACGCAAATGCTCACCCTCGGCGGGAAGCGATTCCTGTTGGTCCATGCGACGCCGCGCGACCCGCTCGACGAATATACGCCGAGCGATCCCAAAGCATGGGAACCGCGCCTCCACGGTGTCAAAGCCGATTATGTGCTCGTCGGCCATACGCACCAACAATTCACCTTCCCCGTCGGCGATGCGGTTTTGCTCAACCCCGGCAGTGTCGGCCTCCCGCGCGACGGCGACCCGCGCGCCCGCTACGCCATCATCGAAGACGGTGTCGTGACACTGAAACAGGTCGAATACGAAATCGAGGAAACCATCGTCGCCGTCGACGCGATGGACATCGAGCCACGGGCCAAGACGATGCTCGCCGACGTTTACCGAGTGGGTCGATACGTCAATGGCAACGGCCAGCACCCGGATTCGGAAGCGTCCCGATCCTGAAAGGGCGCGACCGCTCGTGGGGTAGTGTTGATGCGGGGATTTGTTAGCCAGACGCGCCAGCGACGGCCACAATTCAGTGATTCCGTATCGATCATTGAGAACCCGGTTCGTAGCCGTCGCGGGCGCGTCCGGCTAACCTTCGAGAATCCTCCATGTCCACCGTTTCGCCGGAGCAATTGTCGACTCAGTTGAAGTGGCGCTACGCCGTCAAGAAGTTCGATCCCACCGCGAAGATCCCCGCCGATACTTGGGTCGCCTTGGAAGAAGCGCTCGTGCTCACGCCATCGTCATACGGGCTTCAGCCTTGGAAATTCTTCGTTGTGGAAAACTCCGCGTTGCGGCGAGAACTATTCGCGCATTCGTGGGGGCAAAAGCAAATCCTCGAAGCGTCGCACCTCGTGGTTTTCGCCGTGAAGACGAATGTGAGCGCCGCCGATGCGGAGCGGTTGGCCTCGTGGTCCACCGAAGTGCGCGGCCTCCCGGCCGGTTCCCTCGACGGCTACAAGAACATGATGGTCGGCAGCCTCTCGCGCACCTCGCCGGAGCAAATCGACATCTGGATGTCGCGCCAAGTCTTCATCGCGCTCGGCAACTTCCTCACGGCCTGCGCGGTTCTCGGCGTGGACACCTGCCCGATGGAAGGGTTTCTCCCCGAGAAGTACGACGAGATCCTCGGCTTGACCGGGAAGGGCTACGCGTCCCGGGTGGTGGCGACGGCGGGCTACCGCCATCCCGAGGACGGCAACGCCAAGATGAAGAAGGTGCGATTCGCCCACGCGGATATCGTGGAACGGATCGCCTGAGGAACGGGGTGCGGACTTGGCGGGGACCGTCGGCAACCTTCTAGAATGGTTGTTCTGGGCTACCCACCGTTCCTCGCTCCGGGTGACGAATGGCGGAGGCTCCGCTCACACGCGCCACGCTGCTGGTGCGCCTCAAGAACAGCGACGACACCGGGGCATGGACGGAATTCGTCCAGCTTTACGGCCCCGTCGTATACGGATTCGCCCGCAAACGCGGCCTGCAAGATTCGGACGCCGCCGACATGGTCCAGGAGGTCCTTCGCAGCGTCGCCCGCAACGCCGACCGCATGGAATACGACCCCAAGCGGGGCACCTTCCGCGGTTGGCTGTACACGGTGACGCGGAACAAGATCTACAACTTCCTGTCGTCGCAGAAGCGCCGGCCGCGCGCGACCGGGGACACGACCTCGCAAGAGCGGCTCGAATCGTACGCCGACCCGTCCAACGAGGCGGAAGCCGATTGGGAACTGGAGTACCAGCGCCGTCTTTCGGCCAAGGCGATGGACCGGGTGAAGCACGAATTCCAACCGACGACGTGGGAAGCGTTTCTCGGCACGGCGGTCGAAGGTCGGCCCGCCCTCGAAGTTGGCGAGTCGTTGAAAATGACCTCCGGGGCGGTGTACGTGGCCAAGAGCCGGGTGCTCGCCCGATTGCGGGATGAAGTTCAAAAATTGATGGCCGAAGCCGAGAAGTGGTGAGGCGACGAGTATGACGACCCAAGTGAAGACGCCGACCTGTTCGAAGGCGGATTGCCCCTCCGAGATGGATCTCGCCGACTTGCTCGACGACGATACCCCCGTGGAACAATCCGAGCGCACGACCGAGCACGTCGGCGAATGCGAAGGGTGCCAGAAGCGGCTCGACCTGCTCGCCACGGCCGAGTTTCCGATCCTCGCCGAAGCCGTCCGCGGCCTCAATCCCGAACCCGTTTCGAGACAGTCCGCGCTCTGGCAAGCCCTCGACGCTGTGGTCAGCTCCTCGACGCTCATGCCGAAGCTCGATCGTACCGACGACCTCAAACTCGACTTCTTGGACAAGAGCGACCGGCCGGGGATGCTCGGCCGACTCGGCGCGTTCGAAATCGTCCGCGTCGTCGGCCGCGGCGGCATGGGTGTCGTGCTCCACGCTTTCGACCCGAGCCTGCAGCGCGATGTCGCCCTGAAGTTGCTCGACCCATCGCTCGGCAGCAACGAGACCGCGCGCCAACGCTTCACCCGCGAGGCCCGCGCCGCCGGGGCGGTCTCGCATGAGAACATCGTCGCCGTGCACTCGGTCGACGAAGATCCGAAATCGGGTCTGCCATTCTTCGTCATGCAACTCGTCGGCGGGGAATCGCTCGAGCAGCGCCTCCGCCGCGTCGGCAAGCTGCCGTTGCCCGATGTCATCCGCATCGCATACCAAGGCGCGGCCGGATTGTCCGCGGCCCATGCCAGCGGCTTGATCCACCGCGACATCAAACCCGGCAACATGCTGCTCGAAACCCCGAACGACCGGCTCAAACTCACCGACTTCGGCTTGGCCCGCGCCGCGGAAGACATGCGCCTCACCAAGACGGGATTCGTCTCGGGCACGCCGCTTTACATGGCCCCCGAACAAGCCAAGGGAGATGAAGCCGACCACCGCGCCGACCTCTTCAGCCTCGGCGTGGTCCTGTACGAAGCGTTGGCCGGGAAGCCCCCGTTCGAGGGAAAGACGCCGTTGGCCGTCCTGCGCCGGGTCGCCGATGAAAAGCACGTCGCACTGAACAAATACAGCCCCGATGTGCCGAAATGGTTCGAGGACATCATCGACCGGCTGCTGAGCAAAGAACCCGACGACCGCTATCAGACCGCGGCCGAACTGGCGGCGGACCTCGCCCCGTTCGTCTCGAAGCACAGCTCGCAACCGTGCGAGACCATCTCGGCCGAACCGTGCGCGTTGGCCCGTCCGTCGTCGCTGTCGCGGCGGGCGCTGCGCAAATGGAAGTTGAAGTTCGCCCTGTTCTTGACCATTCCGTTCTTGGTCGGCGTCTTCACCGGCATCGGTTTGGCTCTGGCGATTCAATCCGATCCCGACGTCGTCGCGAAACCCGCACCGGATCCGAACGTGCCCGCGGCGCCGATCGACGATGGTATCGCCTCCGTCAACCCGCCGTTCCCAGGCAACTCGGGGCCGGTGTGGTCCGTGGCCGCCAGCTCCGACGGCAAAACGTTGGCGATGGGCTTGGAGGACGGCCGCGTGCTCGTCTACGACATTGAGGGGCGCAAAATCCGGTACGTGCTCGAGGAGCACAGCGGGCCCGTGTGGGGCATCGACTTTTTCCCCGACGGCAAGCGCTTCGTCTCCGCCAGCGACGACGGCACGGTGAAAATCTGGGATGCCGACAAAAGCAAATCGCTCACCAGTTTGCCCGGCAACAGCGGGGTCCGCAGCGTCGCCGTCGCCGGCCACGGGCGCAACATCGCCACGGGGGATCGCAACGGGGCCGTCGTCGTGTGGGATGTCGAGGAACAAATTCCGAAACACGTGTACAACCACGGCGGCACCGTGACCGCCGTCGCCTTCGACCAGCACGGCATGACGGTGGCATCCGCGGGATCGGACAAGAAGATCAAAATCTGGAATCTTCAAAACGAGGACAAGACCCCGCGCCAGACGCTGCCGGGACACAAGGGACCGATCTACGCGGTCGCCTTCTCGCCCGACGACAACCTCATTGCGTCCGCGGGTTGGGACGGGGCCATCAAAATCTGGGATCAGAATTCGGGTACGGAACTGCGCGAATTGAAAGGGCACGAGAACGATGTTTGGTCGCTCGACTTCGGCACCCGCAACCGCGAGATGATCCTCGCCTCCGCGGGTCAAGACGGAACCGTGCGGGTGTGGAATCCGAACTCCGGCGATCAACTTCTGAAGTTCCAAGGGCACAAGCCGACGGCGCACGTGGTCCGCTTCGCCCCGGACAGCGCCCTCCTTTTCAGCGGCGGCCGCGACGGTTTAGTCCGGGTGTGGGACATTCCGAAGTAGCGGAGCATTCCGAACTTCACCCGGCTTTCAATCGTCCGGCCCAGACCAAGCCCAAGATCGCGGCGCCGAGGATGAGCCGGTAAACCACGAACGCCCCCATACTGTAGCGCTTCAAAAATCCGAGTAGGAACGCGATGGAAAGGTAGCCGACGACCGCGGAGACGAGCGTCGCCACGATCAACGGCACCGCTTGATCGCGGGAACCGAGTAGTTCCCGGCGTTCGTCGTACAGCTCTTTCAACCCCGCCCCCAGAATCGCCGGCAGCGAGAGCAGAAAGCTGAACCGCGCCGCGGCCGGTCGGCTCAGGCCGGCGAACAACCCCGCGGTGATGGTCGTGCCCGATCGGCTGGCCCCCGGCATCAGCGCCAAACACTGCCAGAGTCCGATCCACAGGGCTTCCCGGACGGTGATATCGCGCTGTTCGAGGTCGGTTTTTCCCAAGTCCACTTTGCGGATCTTCGTCCAAACTTCGGAGGCGAGCATCAGCAAGGCGAACAGGATCGCCGCGGCGCCGAGCGATAGGTTGCCGTAGAAGTGCGCTTTGATGAAGTCCTTCAACGCGAAACCGACCGCGACGACCGGGACGGTACCGAGGACGATAAGCCACGCGAGTTTGCTATCGGGCGACGAACCGAGCTTCCGCCGCGGCAGATCGCGCAGAACGGCGACCGTCATGCGGGCGATGTCTTTGGCGAAGTAAGCGAACACCGCGAGGAGCGTCCCGAGTTGAATGACGGTGGTGAAGGCGTCCTTCGGATTCTCGTGGCCGAGCCATTCGCGGACGACCAACAGGTGCGCCGTACTGCTGATCGGCAGGAATTCCGTGAGGCCTTGCACCACCCCGAGCAAGATGGCTTGCTCCAAGGGCATCGATTCCTGTATCGGCGGCGGCATCGGCGTTCCCTAAGATTCTCGCGGTAGCCCGCGACTCCGCCGGATCGACCATGACCCCGCGCCCCGCATTTGTTGTAGCACTCGCCGCCGCGGTCGTCGGTTTCGACGCGTCCGCCGCGTTCGCCCACGCCATGCGCATGACCGTCTCGGTGGGCGCGGCGGAGATCGTCGTGAAGACGAGCTACAGCGGCGACGACCACGACGGCGGCGATGTGACGGTGACGATCTCGGGCTTGGACAAGCGAGTCGTCGCGACCGGGAAGATCGGCCCGGATGGGAAATGGACGGCGCCAAAACCGCCGGCGGGCAGCTACACCGTCGTCGCCTCGGACGAGTTCGGCCACCGCGCGGAGCAGACCGTCGAAATCGGCGCCGACGTCGACAAGACGGAATGGAAAGCCAACGAGCCGCCGGTCTCATCCGGTCTCGGTATCGCCGTTGGCATCGGCGCCATCGGCTTGGCCACGCTGGTCGGATACTGGTTGCTGTCGCGGAAGAAGCCCTCACTCCGATGAATCGCCCCGATCTCGACAGACGGCAGAAATCGCCGGCGTCACAAGAATCGCTTCTGCTTCGCCGCTTTCGTCCCACAGGACGAGCGGCCCGCACGACTCGGCCAATTTGGTGACCAAGCGGACCAACTCATCCGTACCCCGGAAATAATCGAAAACGAAAACGCCGACCGGTCGGTCGTCGGCGCTCACCCGCAGCAGATGGATGTCCACCGCGGCGGAGCCGTCTTCCCTGCGGAGTTCGATGTAAACGGCTTGCCCTTTTTCCTTGCGATCCCGACGGCGGATCGACACGCGGTACTCGGGGAAGCAGCCCACCGCCGCCAACACTTGATCCGGCGATGGCAGAATCTTCGTAGTCGTATCGGCAGCAGCGGAAGAAACGAACCATTTGTTGCCCACCGAATCGCCCTCCGCAATGCGAGTTCAACGACTATCTGAAAAGGTAACACGGCCGGGGAGACCCGCAACCCGCGATTCGGCGCAAAGGGACTCTTGCGATCCGTCTGCGCCGCGACCGAATTGCTGCTTGTGGAAGAAATATGTAGTAGCGGGTTTCCGGAACGCCGCGGTTCCTCGCGGTGATTTGTGGAATCATTTCACAAATCGCCGAGTTCGGAAGGCGCACACCGCGATTGCGGGGGAAAGCAGAAAATGCTCCGGCCAAAAAGGTTTGAGTCCAATGCACTCGGAGGGATTCGAACCCCCAACCCTCGGTTCCGAAG
>JAYTBD010000667.1:0-3446 GCA_043737155.1 Fimbriiglobus sp.
CCCCGGCAGCGGATTGATCTCGATGAAATACGGCACGCCGTCGCGGATGCGGTAATCGAGGCGCGCGACATCCCGGCAGCCGACGGCCTCGTACGCCGCGAGCGCGCTCTGTTCCAAGTCGCGCAGCACGTTCCCCGGCAGTTTCGGCGGGCACTCGTAATCGACGAGCGCCGCATAGTTCCGCTTCACTTCCAAACTGTAGACGAAGCGGTCGGTCTTCACCTTGGGCACGACGCGCATGATGCCGAGCACCTCCGGCGGACTGTTCCCCACGATGCCGACGGTCACTTCGTCGCCGGCGATGAACTCCTCGACGAGCACCGGCTGCCGGTACGCGTTCCACAGCTCCACGACCATCGGCCCGAATGCCTCGGCCGTTTCGATCAAGCAGCGGTCGCGGATGCCTTTGCTCGATCCCTCGCAGGTCGGCTTCAGAATCACCGGCGGCGTCAGCCCGTTCGCTTCGAGCAGCGCGGGGAACTCGGCGAACTCGCCGTCGTAGAGCTTCATCGGCGGTTGCAGCACGAAGCCTTTGGGGATTTCGATCCCCGCATCGGCGACGATGCGTCGGGTGAAATCCTTGTCCAGCGCCAGCGCGAGTGTCAGCGGATCGGAGCCGGTGTACGGGATGCCGAGCATCTCCAGCAGCGCCGGCACGCGCGCTTCGCGGTTGCGGGAGACGCCGCCGCCCTCGCTGAAGTTGAAAACGAAATCGGGCGGCTCCTTCAGCAGCGCTTCGATGAGCGGCTTGCCGCCGCCGAGTTCGGCGACGGTGTGCCCGAGCGCGCGCAGCGCCTCGCCGATGGCGCGGATGGTGGCGGGCGAATCGAACTCCTCGTGGAGGTCGTCGGGCGCGCCGTCGGGGAGCGGGTCGGAGGGTTTGAGATCGAAGGCGATGCCGATGCGCATCGGAGGCTCGTCCGTGTGGGATTGTCGGGACTGTGCGATCAGCTTACGGACGGAATGGGTTCGAGGGCGAGCCGAACCGCGTGAGCGGTCGGGTTGCGCTCCGGGCGCGGATCGCCCCCCGCATTTCGCGTCACCCGTCCGCTCACGCGGATTGGCTCGCCTCGTCGGAAATGATTTCGGCGCGAACCCCCCACCCCCCCGCGAAACCATTTCGATTTCGGGTAGAACCTTGCTGCCGCAACGACTTGCATCTTCCGCGAAACCATTTGATCGGCGTTGATTACGCGATAGGGGATGTCCATGAGTTCCCGCCGACGCGGGTGGACAACACCGGTAAATGGGGATAGGACGCTCACCCAACGATGCCACAACGAATGGACTGGATCAAGGGTGATATCGGTTGACGGGCCGGGACTATGCGACGATACTGCGGGGAATAACTCCGGCCGATAGGCCGGATAATCCCATGTTAGGCCGCAGAGAGCCGACCGTCCGGGGAAGCGCGGCGATGGGCAGGGTTACGTTCTTTCTGACCCAAGTCGTCCTGCCGTTAGCGGTCGGCGCTAGCATCTACGTGTGGTGGCGATCGACCGACTTGTTGGTGTTCCGCTGGATTGAGGTGGTCGGTGCCAGCGACCTCGTCGTGCGTCCGGAGGTGGCGCTCCCGTCCTGGGTGCTCTATTCGCTGCCCGATGGGTGTTGGGTATATGCGTACACAAGTTTGATGCTGCTGATTTGGCGTCGGATGGTGCCCTGGGTGTATTCCGGGGCGGTCTTGGCGCTGGGGGCCGAACTCGGCCAATTGGTCGGTATTGTGCCGGGCACCTACGACAACCTCGACATGGCTTTTTATGTTGGGGCGTTCATCCTTGCTGGAGTAGTCCATGCGCAGGCACTTGTGGTCAACCGTCTCGGTAGCGGTGATGGCGATCCTCGCGGTCGGTAGCGTCCCCGCCCCGCGGGGCGGCCCGGTCGGTGGCGGCGGGGGGACGGGCCAGGATTCACAGGAGGTCGCTCCAACGCCGACTTACCGCGAGCTGACTCCATCGCGGAAGTTCGGACGGTCCTGGCGGGCCGTGGTCGTCTCCCGCTCCATCAGCCGGGCGGAACTTGTCGCTCTGGCGGAGAAGTTGCACCGCGACGATCCGAGTGCCTCGGTTCGGTTCTTCGACGACGACGCCAAGTACAAGGAGTATCGTCTCTGGGACGAGAACTACCCCGACCAGCGCCACCCCTTCCCGGAGGACTGGACGGCTCGGCACCACCTCGCTCTGCTGAACTTGATTCAGGACCGAGCCGGGAAGCGGTGGGAACTGTGGGCGATGGATGGCGGTTCCCACCTACTCCCGCCCGGAGCCGACGGACAGACGATTGCCGTGATAAAGTAGAGGCGAGCAAGACGGCCGAACCAGGCCCTGCAGGGGACGGCGGCCCTCACTCCGATTCGGCTCATCACTCGTTCAGGGCCGCCGCCCCTGAGCTGGGTCGTTCGGCGGCGGCCAGATTCCGGAGATTCAATGTCTATCGCTGTCGTGTGTTCGACTTGTGCCAGCACTTTCAAGGCTCCCGAAAACGCGGCAGGCCGGAAGGCGAAATGCCCGAAGTGCGGTGCGCCACTGTCTGTCCCCAAGTCGGCGAGTGCAGTCGCTAGCTCCCCAAAACCAGAGGTGTCAAGAGTTCCGGAAACTGCACCTTCCGGGATCGCGGCTCCTCTGGCTCTCGCCACGGCAGTTCGGCCCCCTGCTCCAGTTATCAATCCGGTGCCGAGTGTCACGGCCGTTGAGCGAAATTCCAGCGACTACAAGGATTGCCCCTTTTGCGGGGAAGATATTCTTGCCAAGGCGAAAAAGTGCAAGCATTGCGGCGAGACCTTGGATGTCACATTGCGTGCCGCTGAGGAAGCCAAGCGAGAGTCAAGGAGACCCCGCCGCTCGATCAACGTTCGGCAGGCAACGTATATCGACATCCAAGGTCCAGGATTCAACCACGGTTTGCACCTCGTCCTCGACTTGGTGACATGTGGGGCTTGGCTGCCTATCCATCTGCTTTGCTGGGCATTGCACTGATAGGATTGGCCCAATGGTAACTATCGGCATCCGGTTCGGGTAGGCGCCTAACCAAGCGCAACAGCGGATCGGCGGGGTCGTCTGAGTTTGGTCGCTCATCGCTCTGCACACCGGTTCGGAGCTGGGGCGTTCGGCGACGAAAGCACCACTGCACTTGTCACGACCAGTCGAATGGGACGCTTGACCGCCGTCCCCGCGCTCAAGAATTCGATGCGTTAGAACTGTCCGCGTGGAGGTTGCGGATACCTGCGCGGATTTCAGCCAAGCTCAGCTTATCGAAGAGTTCCCGGCGCTCCTCGGTGTAGTTGCCGGAGCCGCGGTTCATCTGGCTGAGGAAGCGCATGGTCTCGGCTTCCCCCAGTTCGCGTAGGAGAATATCGAACACGCGGCGGTTCAACTGCGGCAGTGAATCCATCTCCATTCCCTCCAAGAATCGTTGCCGCACCTCTGCAAGGGTGTGGCAACGATTCT
>JAYTBD010000668.1:0-3444 GCA_043737155.1 Fimbriiglobus sp.
GCCCCGCCGTGTCCCCGATCCCGGAGGGATCGCAGAACGCCTGCGATCCCTCCGGGATCGACACAAGACCCCTTCCGATCCGGCGGTCTGCGTCCGCCGGCTAATCTCTGCGATCCCTCCGGGATCAAAGCCATTTCGCACTTGCGACCCGTAGTGGTCGGGCGCTATCCGGGCTTGTCGGACAGAACCTAAACATTCACTTCTCGACCACCAAACTATCCACCATCCAGAACCCGCCCGCTTGCTCGGCCACGGTGATGGTCACCCGCAGTGATTTCGGCCCGCCCTTCGCCCCTTTCTTCGGCTTGGGGCGCTCGAAGTCCGGGTCGCTATCGTCGTCCCATTCGGTCAACTCGTAGGTCGTGATCTTCTTCCGATTCGGCGTCGTCCCGGTCGGTTGGTTGGTCGACAGCGGCCGCGCGTCGTCGTGGGTGCTCAAGAGCGGGTGCTTCTTGACCAACGCCGCGAACTGCTCTTTGGTCATCGAGGTCTTGAACGCCGGCGTCGTGGAGTCGTAGGCGGCCTGCGTTTGTTCCGACGACAGCTTGCCGAGGAAGTTATCGGCTTCGTCGCTCGCTTCGATCTGCCCGGAAATCTCGTTGATGGCTTTCTTCGTCGACGAGACCACGTACCAAGCGATGCCCCCGCAGCCGAGGACCAACACGGCGACGATCACGCCGACGACGATCAGGATCGTCGTCGTGGAGTTTTTCGCTTTGCCTTTCTTGGAGCGCCGCTTCCGCGGGGCTTCGAAATCGTCTTCTTCTTCGTCTTCATCGTCATCATCGCGGCGGCGACCCATATGCTTGGCTCCGAACAAGGTGGAAAATTCGTCACTTCACGACGAGGCCATCGACTTTCCATTCGCCGCGGGGCTGCTCGGCCACGGTGATGGTCAGAGCGAGCGTCCTCGGGCTGGCCGGGGGCTTGTTCGGATCGGACCGCGCCCACGACAACTCGAATTCGATCAACTCGAAATCGATGACCAGCTTGCGATTCGGTTTGGCCCCGGTCAGCGGGTGGGAGGTCAGCACGCGCGTCGTCGAGTGCTTGCCCAACACCGGGTGCTTCTTGTTCAACTCCTCGAACTGCGCGGGGGACATCGCCGATTGAAAATTCGTCGAAGTCTGATCGTACGTCATGGTCCCGATATTGTACGAGAGCGAATAGAGAAACTTGTCGGCTTCCCGATAGGCCAAGGCCCGATCCGATTCGTCGTACGGCGAGAAGAACTTGGACTTCAAATAGATAAAGCCGGAAAGCCCGCAACCCGCGATGAGGGTCAGCGCCACCGCCCCGACGAATGCGAGGATCACCAATTGGCGCCGACCGCCGTCCGCGCGCGGGGCGGGTTCATCGTCGTCGTCCCGCCGGCGGCCCATGCGATCTCTCCGGGTCGTGGAACCGTTCAGGGTACCGTGATCTTTTCGACTTTCCATCCGCCGCCGGGGTATTTCATCTCGTCGACCACGATGAACGTGCAGCGGAGCCGGCCGGGGCCGGGACCGTTCAATTCGCAGGCGACGGACAGTTTCGAATTCGGTCCCGGCAGCGATTGGTACGACAAAAAGGATTTGTCGGTGTGCGACTCGAAGAGCGGATTCGCGTCGAGGAAGCGCCGGAACTCGCCGAAGGACATCGCCGTGCGCAAGCCCACGGCCGCCTCGGTGTAAGCCTTCTCGTCATCGCGCTTCTGAAACGGGCCGGCTTTCACGCTTTGACAGAACTGGTTGACGGCGCTCCTGGCCCCCGCGGCATCCTCTTTGCTTTGGGTGACCGACACGGCGAAGTAACTCGCCCACACGCACCCGGCGGTCAGTGTCAGCACGGCGAGGAACACGACACAGAACACCACCGAGAGCGCTTTCGCCGTCATCTTTCTAGCGGGGGCTTTGCGATCATCTCGGTCGTCGTCGTCATCATCATCGCGGCGGCGACCCATGCTCTGGCTCCGGCTGTGTTGGGGTTAGAATTCCACCGGTCGAACCTCACGGGATCGTGAGGTTCTCGACTTTCCAGAAGCCGCCGGGTTGTTCGGCCAACGTGATCGTGACGGTGATCGTCCGCGGACCGGGGGGCTTCACCGGCTGCCCGGGCTGCGGGAACGGTTCGTTGAAGTTGCTCAGCTCATAGGTGATGGTTTGTTTGAGATTCGGAGTCGACCCGGACGTAATGCCCGAGGAGAGTTGGCGCCGGCTCGAGTTCTTGGTCAGCACGGGGTTCAGATTGATCATCTGTTGAAGCCGATCCCGACTGATCGACGCCTTGAATGCGGGCGAGGTCGAATCGTACGCGGCTTGGGTTTGATCCGTTGCGAGCTTGGCGAAAAAGCTGTTGGCTTCGCCGGCGGCCTCCAACTGGCTGAAGCTGTTGTTCACCGACTTCTTCGCCGAGAGGAACCCCCAATATCCCAACCCGATGCAGCCACCGACGACGAGCAACAGCACCAACCCGACGATGCCGAGCACGATGAGGACCGTCTTGCCGCCGCCGCCCGATTTGGCGGGACGGCGGATCGGTCGGTCGTCGAAATCGTCGTCGTCATCATCGTCGTCATCGCGGCGGCGGCGGCCCATGGGTGGCTCCCGGAATGAAGAAT
The DNA here is from genome assembly GCA_043737155.1 of Fimbriiglobus sp. Classification (GTDB taxonomy): domain Bacteria; phylum Planctomycetota; class Planctomycetia; order Gemmatales; family Gemmataceae; genus JALHQU01. The sequence continues at coordinate 2,600 of JAYTBD010000668.1, forward strand.
CCGTATTCCCTTGTAGCCTAATGGTTGCCGGTGCGTTCGCACACGGGAAATCGGCGGGTTAACATTCCATCACCGGCCGCGGTTCTCACCCCATGGATTCACCCACTGCCGTCGACGGCGCCACCGCGACCGGACGCGAGCGCGAGCGCTTCGCCGCCGGCATGTTCGACGCGCTGGCGCCGAAGTACGTCCGTCTCAATCGGCTCATCACTTGGGGTGCCGACGACCGCTGGCGCCGGATCGCCATCGCCGCCGCGGAGATCGCCCCCGGCGCTACCGTGCTCGATCTCGGCACCGGCACCGGCGACTTGTACATCCCCGCGTATCGCGCCGTGCAACCGGGCGGGCGCGTGATCGGCTTGGACATCTCCGCGAACATGCTCGGTGTCGCCGAGCGGCGCATCCGCGCAGCGTTCCCCGAAACCGTTCCGGAGTTGCACGTCCGCAGTGCGACGGTGACGGAGCTGCCCGATGCGTCCGTCGATGTGGTGCTGATGGGTTGGGTACTGCGGAACGTCGGCGACCGGCCGGCGACGTACCGGGAGATCCTGCGCGTCCTCAAACCGGGCGGGCGCTTCGTCTGTCTCGAGACCTCGCGACCGGGGTTCTGGCCCTTCCGCGCGGGCAACTACCTCTACTGCAAGTTCCTGATGCCGAACCTCGTGAGGCTCGTCGGCGGCGACCGCGCGAGCTACGAATACTTGGCGAAGACGACGCTGAACTTCCCCCGCTCATCGGCGCTGAGCGAGGAATGGACGAACGCCGGTTTCCGCGACGTGCGGAGCCGGCCGCTGATGCTCGGGAGCATTGCGCTGCACGTCGGGGTGAAGCCTGAGAGCCGGGTT
>JAYTBD010000669.1:0-3444 GCA_043737155.1 Fimbriiglobus sp.
CCAGATTTCATTCACTCGGAAAGCATTGTCGGATGTCATGGTGGCGGAAAAATGGGTCGTGGAAGTCGGCAAAGGCAGTCTTGCGCGATGGCGAACCAAGTTCTATCGTGCGATCGAAGCGTTGGAACGCGATCCGAATCCGTACGCCCTATCCGATGAGGCCGAGAGGTTCGGCAAACCTGTTCGTGAGTGGCATTTCGGCAAGTATCCCCACATCTACCGGATCTTCTTCACCATCGAAGGCACGAGTGTGGTTATTCACAGGCTTCGACACGCCGCGCAAGATAGTATTTCCGAGGACGACCTCTGAGCACTCACCTCGGCACGATCTGCGCTTCAAAGGTCACTTCGTACGGTTTCAATTCGGGCAGGGCCACAACCAGCGCGGCGGCGTCGCGGGCCGCTTCCTCGCTGCCGGCGACGAATGTAACGACGAATTTATGCGGTGTGATCGCCCGGGCATCGGTCCGGATCACGCGGCCGACGCAGGCGTTGCGAATCAGTGTTTGAAACGATTGCGGATCGCGGCCGTCGAGTTGACCGCGGATCACGGAGACCGTCGGCGATTTCGGCGCGGTCGAAGGCCCCGGAGCCGGATCCGGTTCCTTTTGCAGCGTGCCACGGCCGCCCGCCGTCTGCCAATTGAGCTCCGTCGTCGGCACGGCTATCGGTTCCGCCGGCAGGGCGCGACCTTCGGGGGACGATGCAATCGCGACCGGAATTCCGCTCGGCAACGTCGGCCCGGCGGGTATTTCGGCACCCATGGTCGTGCGGGCGACGATGCGCGGTTCGGGGATCGCCGGTTCGGAGATATAGCGCGGGGTCGGTTTCGCTTCCTCCGTTTTCGAGGGTACGCCGGCTCGGAACGTCGGCTCGGTCGCCGGCTTCCCGGAGTAGACCGGCGCTTCGATGGCCGGGGCGTCGAGCGGGCGCGTCCGCGTGTCGGGGAAGGCCCCGGGCGTGGCGCCCGTTTGCGAGTACCAATTGGCCGAGCCTTGAGGATAGACCCCGCTCGGCGCGTGTGGATTCGCACCCGGCGTCGTGCCGCCCCACCCGTACCAGCGGTAAGCGGGCGGGCTGGCGTAGATGCTCTGCAGCGGTTGCTGCGGTGGCATGGACGGGGCGGTCCCGGTGCCGAGGAGCGGGCTGGTCGGCGCCGTGGACAACCGGTTGTCCGGCATCGTCGGCTTCCCGGTCGGTTTGGCGACGACGGTCTCTTTCAAGCCGGACATCTTCGCCCCGACCCAAGAAGACTTGGCCTTGGGCGGGTGATCGGGGGCCGGCACCGAGGGCACGAATGGCCCGGTGAAGCTCGGCACGAACGAATCGGGTGTGGCACCGCGCACGATGGCGGGGGCGAGCGCGGGCCGCGCGGGGGCGAGCGCGGGCCGCGCGGGGGAGAGCGTCGCCGCGGGTTCGCGCCGCTGGGCTTGCGCCGGCTCGGACGCGAAGGCCAGAGTCGCAAAGGCGCCCACGGCGAAGCGGGGCAACCAACGGACGAGGGTGGTATCTCGGTTCACGGGTCCGATTCCTTCGGAGGTCGGTGGTTCTATTTCTTCTTCACGGTGCCGGTGGTCGGCGGGGCGAAGAAGCCGGGGCGGTTGGCCGCCGCACCCGGGATCCCCGCCCGGCTGATGCCGAACGTGTTCCCGTAGCTGACGGGGTGCCCCGAGGGCTGGAGGATCACTTCCTTGCCGGCGTCCGGGAGAGCGATCGGCTCCAGACTCGGGACGCCCGCTTGCGGCAAGTAGCCCGTCCGCATCTGCGAGCTGCTCAGATTGCCGCCGCCGCCGCTGCCGAATTGATTCGTCAGCGGTTGACCGCCGCTCTGCAATCCCGGCCGGACGCCGTAGTAGTAGTCGATCCCCGGATTGCCCTGCCCGCGGAGCAGGTTCAAATAGGGGCTGAGCGGTTGATTCCGACGGTTGTAAATGTTGGGCTGATACTCCCCCGGCGTCGGCGTGAAGCCGGGTTGGCCGGGGAATTGCGCCGCGGCGGGCAAGGCCGCGACGGCGGTGAGGATCAGCGTGAGCAGGTATCGCTTCATGGCGGTCATTCCCCGGATGGTTTAGCGGAGGCCGCTGTTGCCGAAGCCTTGGCCGCGGCCGCTGATCTGGTTCACCGTACTCGCCCCGAGCAGGGTCACGCCGAAGAGGCGTTCCACCGGCGAGATGATCTTGGCAAGGGTGCGGTCGATGGTCACGAGACGCTGGGCCTTCAAGTATACCCGATCCCCGGGGAAAATCTGGTAGTTCGTGGTGGTCACGCCGTGCTGCGTGATGCCGACGTAATCCACCGGCAGAATTTGTTGCGGTTGATTGGCGAACGGAGTTCGCCGGGCGACCCAAACGTTCCGCTTCGAGGATTCCTCGGCCAAGCCGCCGATATTGGCGATGGCGTCCATGACCGTTTCTTTTCCCGTGATCGGCCAGCGGGTGACCCGTTCGCCGGCCCCGGCGCCATCGACGATCACGAAATAACTTTTGCTGTTGTACTGCGTCACGTCCACGACCACGAGCAGCGCTTCGAGCTTGACGCCTTTTTCATCCGGATAGATCTGCGCGGCCAACGAGGCCCGGATGGCGACGGCCGCTTGTTTGAGAGTCAGCCCCGCGACCGGCACGGAACCGTAGACGCCCAAGAAGATGCTGCCGTCGGGGCGGACGGGGTATTCGCTATAAACGGGCTGAATCGGCAAACTCTTCACAGAATCCGAGAAGGGGCGTTTGTCTTCGACTCCCGCGGCGGGTGCCTCGCCTTCCCGGCCCCGTAAAACCGCGTTGATGAGCAGCACGTCCGGCGGTTCGATCACGTATTCGGGCAGGCTGATCATCGCGAGTTCGCTCGGCACCGACCCCGGCGCGGGCATCCCGATGTCCTGCATCTCGGCGCTGCCGTGCTTGGCGCGGATCGGTCGGTTGGCGCAGCCGCAGGCGAGGATGGCCGAGCCGATGAACGCCCAAAGCCCGACGGTGCGGATGGCTCGTTGCGTTCGCGTCATGATCCTGCCTCCGAACCCCGGGGGACGCCCGCGCCGGGAAAGACCCGGCCGACGTGCGAACTCCCGCTGAGCGGAGTTATCGGCCGATGCGGAAACCCGGCTCCAGTTTTCTTAACTGTTCCGACCCATTCCCCCGGAATCTTGGGTACAATCGGGATTGGCAAACACGACTCGAAAATGGTTTCGGCAGAAAGCGCCCACCCCCCCGCGAAATCATTTGGATTTCGGGTAGAACCGATGCGCCGCAACGACTTACGTTCGAAATCGTGTCCCGCGATGCCGGCTGAAACCATTTTGCGAGCCGGTGCTGGACGCGCAAACCGCCTGTCGCCATTCAGTGTTGTGTTGAAGCTGATTTGTTAGCCGGACGCGCCAGCGACGGCTGCGATTCGGTCGACTCAGTTTGTCCGGGTTATCGAGCAACCGGTTCGTAGCCGTCGCTG
>JAYTBD010000670.1:0-3442 GCA_043737155.1 Fimbriiglobus sp.
GACAAACTGGCCGGGAGCCTCGCCGGGAATAAGATCCCCGCCGACTTCATAGTCGATGTCTGGGATGCGCTCAAAGCGGCCCCGTCGGCGAAGCGCGACCCGCTGCGGAAGAAGTTCGAAGACGCGCTGCCGAAAGATCCGGTCGGCAAGTTCGGGCCGAGCTTGACCGGCGGCGATTCCGCGAAGGGGCGCGATATCTTCTATAACCACACCGGGGCCCAATGCGTGCGTTGCCACAAGGTCGAGGGCGTCGGTGGCATCGCCGGGCCGGAGTTGACCAAGCTCGTCCAGCGGAACCCGGTGAAGACGCGGGAGTACATCCTCGAATCGCTCGTGCTGCCGAGCGCCAAGCTCGCCGAAGGGTTCGCCAGCGTGACGCTGACGCTCCTCGACGGCCGCACGGTCGCCGGGGTCGTGCAGAAGGACGACGGCAAGACGGTGACGATCCTCCCGCCCGATGGGAAGGTGCAGATGATCCCCGCCGAGGACATCGACAAACGGACGAAACCGGAATCGGCGATGCCGAGCGTCGAGAAGGTGCTGACCCCGCGCGAGATGCGCGACGTCATCGAATTCCTGAACGGTCTGAAGTGATCCCCCATCGCGTCGGAGTGCCGCCATGCTGTTGGGCCTTTTCGCCGGGTTCGTCGCGGTCTGTTTGCTCCTGATTGTGCTGCACCTGATGCAGTTCATCGGGCTGCGCATCCGCAACGAGGCCGCGGCGGAGCGCGATCCGCAACTCGGCCGCAAGTTCGTACTGCATCAATTCCAGCACTTCGCGATCCTGCTCGTGCTCGCGGGCTTCACCATTTCGGCGATCGACGTCACCGACGCGGTGCTGTTGCCCTTCGGCAATAAGAACGTCGGCCCGGGGGGCTTCGGCGGCGGCGGTCGCGGCGGTATTCTCTTCGACGAAGACGACGACGATGTGCGCTTCACCACTCCGCAGACGGTGCGTATGGGTCAGCCGGGGGGCTTCGCACCCGCGCCGGCGACGCCCAAGCCGGTGAAAAACTGGTGGAACTCGGCCCAGCGCTTCGCCGTCGCGTTGATCCTCAGCGGGATTCTGCAAGGGTCGTTGGTCTTCACCGTGTTGCTCGTCGGCACGAACAACCGGAGCTTCCCGGCGGTGGGCCGCGCCTTCGTCGTGACGCGGCTGGTGATCGCGGGGATCATCCTCATGGGTTGCACGACAATCGTGATCATTTCGATCTTGCAGAAGGGGGCCACCGATTACAAAGGCCTATCGATGATCATCGGAATTGGCTCGGTCTGGGGCCCGACCGCGCTCGGGCACTTGATTTGGATGCGCATGGCGATGGCGCCTCAGAAGAAGCGGATTTCTATTTCGACGGGGCGCGAGCGCGACGGGCCGGATCAAGACGACGGTGAACCGGAGGCGACATGGCGCCGCCGGGATCGCGATGCGAGCGAATCGGAGGAGCCGCCGCCGCGGCCAGCGCGTCGGATTCCCAAAGCGAAGCCGCCGGGGGAGGAGCCGCCACCGCGCCGAAATGAGATCTTGGGTGATACGGAGTGAGCCCGTTCAAAATGAAACCGCTTCCGAAACAGCCCCGGTCCGACTTTTCCGCCCCGATTCGGAATTTCGACTGGATTATTGCCGGGAGTGTGGTATACTTCTTCCATCAGATAGCGGATTTGACGGGTCGTGATCCCTTTTGCTTCGTTCCACCGGCTCTCCGGCAGAACGTATCTCGATTCTCCCTTAGACGACAACACCGGCCACCCTTCAAACGGAATCATTCCGATTGACCTTGTGGTTTTGGTCCGTTCGGCGTCATCATGGGCGAATCGGGAAATCCACAACGGCTTTCGAGTTCGAACAGTCTTTGCGATCGGTAATCGAATCGGCACACGAGGTGATGAACGAATTGGCTTCGATTGAGTCTTCGCATCCCCCGCTCCACGTTTTCCCCTTCCGAGGAATTGTTATGCCCGACGCCAAGAGCGTCGACGGGGCGCCTGCCCCGCGCCCCCTGATCCGCAAGCGCATCCTCCGCAAACCGGGCGAACCGGTTGTGGCACCTCCCCCGGCTCCCGCGCCGGACCCTGCGGTTTCAGCCCCGTTCGTCGCAGTCGCCCCGGCCCCCGTCGCGGTCGCCCCGGCCCCTGTGTCGGCACCCCCGTCGCCGCCGCCGCAGCCGAGGCTCAACACGCCCGCGGCGCCGATGAAGGACAACCGCGAACCGCGCGGCGACTTCCGACCCCGCAACAACGGCGACCGCCCCGAGCGCGGCGACTTCCGCCCGCGCGGCGACAACGTCAACGGCGAGGCCCCGCGACCCGCGCCCGTGCGCCGCGAACCGACCGGTCCGGCCCTCAAACTCGACGACCTCTACCGCATGCCGATGCCGGCGCTGTTCAAGATGGCCGAGGGCGAGGGCATCCACGAAAACAGCGGGATGAACCGCGCCCAGCTCATCATCGGCGTCGTCCGCAAGCAGATCGAGCGCGGCGAAATCGTCAAAGGCTCGGGCACCCTCGAAGTGCTCCCAGACGGCTACGGCTTCCTCCGCAGCGCCGCCCACAACTACCTCGCCAGTCCCGAAGACATCTACGTCTCGCCGAGCCAGATCCGCCGGATGAGCCTGCGGACCGGGTATATCGTCGAAGGGCCGATCCGCCTGCCGATCGAGAACCAAGACAACTTCGCGCTGATGCAGATCGAGATCGTCAACGCCAAGCCCGCCGAGGAAGCGACGAGCCTGACCGGGTTCGCGGACCTGACGCCGCTGCACCCGAACGACAAGTTCCGGCTCGAAACCACGGCCGACGAAATCAGCATGCGGATTGTCGATCTGGTCACGCCGATCGGCAAGGGCCAACGGGGGCTGATCGTGGCCCCGCCGCGGACGGGCAAGACGATTTTGCTGTCCAAGATGGCCAACTCCATCATGAAGAACCACCCCGAAGCGTACGTCTTCGTGCTGCTCATCGACGAGCGCCCCGAAGAGGTGACGGAAATGCAGCGCCTGGTCCAAGGCACCAATGCCGAGGTCGTCGCGAGCACCTTCGACGAGCCGTCCGAAGAGCACATCCACATCGCCGACATCGTGCTGGAGAAGGCGAAGCGGATGGTGGAACAAAAGCGCGACGTGGTGATCCTGCTCGACAGTATCACGCGGTTGGCGCGGGCCCACAACGCCGAGGCCCCCGGCGGCGGCAAACTGCTCTCGGGCGGGTTGGACAGCAACGCTATGCAGAAGCCGAAGCAGTTCTTCGGCGCCGCCCGCAACGTCGAGGAGGGCGGGTCGCTGACGATCGTGGCCACCGCACTGGTGGACACCGGCTCGCGCATGGACGAGGTAATCTTCGAAGAGTTCAAGGGCACGGGCAACTGTGAGGTCGTGCTCGACCGCAAGCTCATGGAGAAGCGCATCTTCCCGTGCATGGACATCAACAAGTCTGGCACGCGCAAAGA
>JAYTBD010000671.1:0-18665 GCA_043737155.1 Fimbriiglobus sp.
CCACGGGCGCCGGCACCGGCATCCTGTTCAGAGCTTTCTTCGTGTTGTCCGCGAACTGATCCGGCGGCAGATAGCCCGCGAGAAAGCCGTAGATCTTGCCGTCCGGCCCGGCGATGGCGGTCGTCGGGTAGACGGTCACTTTCATGGCGCGGGCGAACTCGGGTTCCTTCGTCGCATCGATTTTGAGCGGGATGAACTTGGCGTTGATGAAGGCCACGATATCCCGGTCGGCGAAGGTGTGGCTCTCGAGCTTGCGGCAGTAGAAGCAATCCTGCGAACCGATGACGACGAGCAACGGCAGCTTCTTGGTTTCGGCTTCCTTGCGGGCGGCGGTGTAATCGGTGCGCCACGGGATCGGATCGCCGGCGCGGACCGGGGACGCCCCGATCAGGCCGAACAGGACGACGATGCCGGAGGCGCGCAGGGTGGGTGAAATCATAACGACTCCCGGAGTGGGCGGGACGCCCCGCTTCCCAAAGGATGGAATCGCACTCCTTGCGAGATGGGCCAGCTTGGCGACTGCAATCCCGCGCCCGTTAGCCGAACGCGCGAGCGACGGCTACGAATCGGACGCGCGGACGACACAAGACATTCCGTCACCCGTATCGCCGCCGTCGCTAGCGCGTCCGGCTGACAATCCGTCGGATCGCACTCACTCAGGCCCTAGGGTGGGCCTTGTGGTAGCTCTGCTGCATCCGCGTCGTCGTCACGTGCGTGTACACCTGCGTCGTGGCCAAGCTCTTGTGGCCCAGCAATTCCTGCACCCCGCGGATGTCGGCGCCGTTGTCGAGCAGGTGCGTCGCGAAGCTGTGCCGGAGCGTGTGCGGCGTCGTGCGCGGGTCGAGCCCGGCGCGCTGCAGATGCGTCACCAGCAATCGGCCGACGCTGCGCGTGGTGAGCCGGCCGCCGGACTTGTTCAAGAAGATCGCTTCGGCCACCGCCCCGACGCTCGCCAGCAATTCCTTGCGATCGCTGAGCCACGTTTTCAGCGCGCTGATGGCCTGATCCCCGAGGAGGGCGAGCCGTTCTTTCTTCCCCTTCCCGCGGATCAGCAGGACTCCATCGCCCAAGTCGGCGTCGCCGAGGTTCAACCCACACAGTTCGGAGACGCGCAGTCCGGCGGAATAAAGCGTCTCCAGCATCGCGCGGTCGCGCCGGCCGAAAGGCGAGTGCGCCGACGGACTCGCCAACAACTTTCGGATGTCGTCCACCGTCAGGAAGTGCGGGAGCTTCTTGTTCAAGCGCGGGCTGCGCAACGCCTCGGCCGGATTGCTGACGAGAGTGCCTTGCCGGCATAGGAACTTGCCGAAGGTGCGCACGGCCGCGAGCCGGCGGGCGATGGTCGTCTTGGCGTAGCCGTACTCGTGGAGCCAGGCGAGGAATGCCCGCAGCGCGCGGGTGTTCCAATCGCGGGCTTCGAGCGAATCTTTCTTCAGATGGGTGCGCAGGAACTCCAGGGCTTGCGTGAGATCCTCCCGATACGACTTCACAGTCTGAATCGAGGAGTTCTTTTCGATGCCCAAGTGCGTCAGGAATTCGGCGAAGCCACGTTCGAGCGTCAAGGGTGTCGGTCACAGATGATGATCGGAAGAATTCACCACAGAGTCACAGAGAGCACAGAGAAGAAGGAATCAAAAGAAAGTTTCTCGGCAGCACGGGTTGCCCGTCCTCCGGATCGAGATCTTTATCGTCTTCTCTGTGTTCTCTGTGACTCTGTGGTGAAAATCTTCTTCGCAGAGCGGTCAAATCCGCGACGGTTTATAGCCGTCGCTCCGGGTCGCTTGGTGGCGCGCTCGTTCCGTCAAGACTGCGGCGTCGAACCAGTTCAGGGTCACCGCGGGATCGGCCGCTTGATCCCGCAGCGCGGCGATGACGGCCTCGCGGCTGTCGTCGTCGTACACGAAGACGAATCGCTCGGCGCCTTTGATCAACGCGAGAACGTTGAGATCGTGCAAGGCCCGCCCCCGAGTTGGATCCGCGCTTCTCCGCCTCCATCGACCGGGAAAGAAATGGGAATGAAGCAAACAACGCGGAAACGGACGGCGATGCGTCCGTTCAAGACGGGTCGTATGGATCAGTCAAAGCCGGTGATTTGACACGGATTGTTCCGCGTCTCCGATTCCGAACTCCGCACTCCGCACTCCGCATTTCCCCAATTGTGTGGCCCTCGCCAAACGACGTTGGTATCATCCCCACACTTTCCCGTACTTCGGTACCCCTCCCGTCGGAGCCCTCGCCCATGCCTGCACCCGGTCCGGATATGAAGCTCTTCGCGGCGTGTTTCACGTCGCTGATCGCGACGTCCTTCGGCTTCATCGTCCGCGTGTTCCTGATGGATACGTGGGCGACCGAGTTCGGCCTGTCGGCCACCCAGAAAGGGGAAATCTTCGGCGTCGGCCTTTGGCCCTTCGCCATCAGCATCGTGCTGTTCAGCCTCATCATCGACAAAATCGGCTACCGCACAGCCATGCTATTCGCATTCGTCTGCCACGTCGCGTACATGGCCATCGTCATCTTCGCGCCGACATTCGTCGCCCAAGGCATGAGCGGATATTGGGTGCTCTACCTCGGCAGTTTCCTGGGGGCGTTGGGCAACGGCACCATCGAAGCCGTGATCAATCCCGTCGTCGCGACGATGTTCAAAGAACAAAAGACGAAGTGGCTCAACATCCTCCACGCGGGCTGGCCGGGCGGCTTGGTCCTCGGCGGAATCTTGGCGCTGTTGCTCGGGGATTCGACCGTCAGCACGCCGGAATGGCTGTCCAGCGACTGGCGTTTGAAAGTGGGCCTCGTCGGCCTGCCCGTGTTCGCGTACGGGGCGCTGATGCTCGTGTGTAAGTTCCCGGTCAACGAACGGGTCGCGGCGGGGGTCTCCTTCAAAGACATGCTCAAGGAAGTCGGTCTGCTCGGGGCGTTCCTGGTCAGCGTGCTGATCGTGTTCGAACTCGCCAACGTCGCCGAGAAATTCGGCCTCAAACTCGGCGATGAAGGGCTCTACATCAAGATCGGCGTGGCCGCGGCGATCGCCATCGGTTTTGGGCTTTACACGATGTCGCTCGGCCGGCCTCTGTTCGTGATCCTCATGCTCATCATGGTGCCGTTGGCCATCACGGAACTCGGCACGGACAGTTGGATTTCCGACCTGATGACGCCCGTCATGAAAGACCTCGGCAAAGAATACTTCGGACTCCCCGATGGATTGAAAGGCGCGTGGGTGCTGATCTACACGTCATTCATCATGATGGTCCTCCGTTTCTGTGCCGGACCGATCGTGCACAAGATTTCGCCACTCGGATTGCTCGCGCTCAGCGCGGGCATCGCCGCGGTCGGACTCTTCAGCCTGTCGATGGCAACGGGGATCGCGATCATCGTCGCCGCGACGCTCTACGCCTTCGGCAAGACCTTCTTCTGGCCGACGATGCTGGGTGTCGTATCGGAGCAATTTCCTCGCGGTGGGGCCCTCACACTCAATGCCATCGCAGGTCTGGGAATGATGGCCGTCGGGATCGTCGGCAGCCCGCTGCTCGGGAACGTGCAGGATAAGGAAATCGACAAGCAGTTGAAGGCCGACAACGGCGCGCTGCATGCCAAAATCATGGGCGAAGAGAAGACGAGCGTCTTCGGGAAATACCAGCCCGTCGACGACAAGAAACTCGAAGGCGCCTCCGCCGACGAGAAGAAGATCGTCGTGGAAACGGGGAACAGCGCGAAGAAGTCGGCCCTCGACACCGTCGCGATCTTCCCGATCATCATGCTCGTGAGTTACTTGATTTTGCTCGGCTACTTCTACACGCGGGGCGGTTATAAACCGGTGACCCTCCACGAGGAGCCGACCGCGCCGACGGAGTATTGAGCGATGCTTTGTTAGCCCGACGCGCTAGCGAGGGAGTCAGGGCGACTCTGCGAGACCCGACGGCCAGCACGAATGCAGAACTCGCGCTCCTACAAGTCGGCCTCGAGGACTCGTACCGAGTCCCTCGCTAGCGCGTCGGGCTAACAGTGTTGGATCCGGAGCTCACTCCTCCGGGGGCAGCGGCCGATACGGCTCGCAGCCCCCTTCCAAAAACCCCTTCAAAATCAGCGTGGCGGCGAGCATGTCTCGCCGCTCGCTGCGTTTTTGCTTGTTCATCTTCGCGTCGAACATGATGTCGTCGGCCTGCGCCGAAGTGAAGCGCTCATCGGCGAATTGCACCGCCAATCCGGTCGCGCTTTTGAGCCACGCGCCGAATGCCCGGCATTCCTGCGCCTTCGGACCCTCGTGCCCGTTCAGACTCACGGCTATGCCAAGAACGATTCCCGTGACTCCTTGCTCTCGAATCAATCGCTGTAGATAGGCGGCGTCCTGGTCCGGCGACTTCCGCGAGTACGTTTCCAGCGGGCTGGCCAGGATGCGGTCGGGGTCGCTGATCGCCAAGCCGAGGCGGACCGTCCCGTAGTCGACGCCGAGTAACCGGCCGGGACTCGGGGTCACAGGTGCTCGCCCCGCTGTTCTTTCTTCAAGCGATCCACAATTTCCTTCACGCGCGCTTCGTCCGACTTGCGCGCCACGAGCGTGGCATTGCCATCTTGGATGATGACGAGATCGGACACGCCGATAGTTGCGATCAGGTGGCCCGGCTGGGCCGAAATCACGCATCCGGTGGTGTCGATGGTGATGTGCCGGCCCTGCACCGTGTTGCCACCGGCGTCCTGCGGATTGTGCCGTTCGAGCGCGAGCCAACTGCCGACGTCGTCCCATTGGTACGGGGTCGAGAGCACCTTGACGCGCCCCCCCTGCCCCGCATCCTGCATGACCGCGTAGTCGATGCTCGTCACTTTCATCGCTTCGTATTCATTCGCGAAAACCTCGTCGCGTTTGGCCGTCGGCCACGCGTCGGCGATGCGCTTCACCCCGGCGGCGATGTCGGGCCGACTCGCTGCAAGTTCCTTCAAGATGGTCGCGGCTTTCCAAACGAAGATGCCACTGTTCCAATCGTAGTTCCCGGACGCCACGTACTGCTCCGCGAGATCGGCCGCGGGCTTTTCTTTGAATTCCTTGACGGCATATAGCGAGATCCCGCTGCGTTCGGACGCCTTCGCTCCGCGGTGGATATACCCGTAGCCGGTGCTCGGGAACGTCGGCGGGATGCCGAAGGTGAACAGCGACTCCGGGAACTCCTCGGCGAACTGCTCTGCGGCGTGGACCGCGCGCTGGAACTCGCGCTCCGGTTCGATGAGATGATCCGCCGGCATGACGATGATGGTCGCATCGGGGTCGGTGTTGGCGATGAGCGCGGCGCCCAAGCCGACGCACGGGGCGGTATCGCGCCGCAGCGGTTCGCCGACGATGCGATCGCGGCTCAACTCCGGCAATTGCGAAACGGTTTCGTCGATGTATGCGGCCCCGGTGACGACCCAGCAGCGCTCCGGTGGCACGACCGGGGCGATGCGGTCGAGCGTGCTTTGCAGCAAGGATCGCTCGCCGCTGAAGTTGAGGAACTGCTTCGGCCGGGCGTTCCGGCTCCGCGGCCAAAAGCGGGTGCCCCCGCCCCCGGCCATAATCATCGCGTGGAGCATTTTCTGAGAACCTGTACTGAGGAAACGAAATGGTTGCGGCGGGCACTGTCCGGACGGAAATCGGACGCAAGTCGTTGCGGCGCTATGGCTCTACCCGAATTCGTAATGATTTCACGCGGGGGTGGGGCGCTTGCTCCGAAATCATTCCGCACTCAAATAAGTCGGTTCCTTCGGCTTGAAACCTTTGGGGATTTTCGCACGTGCTTCCTCGGCATTCAGCGCGTACAACGGGGAAATCTCCACCGATTTCGACCCCGCCGGCAACCCCAACCACCGGTGGGCTTGGGCGATCATCAGCGCCCGAGCCGACGCGGGGGAGTCGGCCCCGTCCGCGTTCTTGAGCGGTGCGAATTCTTCGTCGCGAAGCGTCTGCACCGCCAGCCAGCGATCCGCCAACGGCAGCGCATCGAAGACGAACAACTCGAACTTCAGGGCGTTCTCCGAGGTCGGGGATACCGACGTGGCCGTGAGCGGGTCGTAATGCTCCACCTTCTTCTTCGCGATGTGGAACGCCAAACGATCCGGCCCCGTCGTCACCCGTTTCAAGAACTCCAAATCGAAAATGTGGATCGCCGGGTTTCCCGCGCGGAAGACCAGCGCTCCCTCGTCGTCGCGCTCGTCGCGCATCGCGGCGGGCATGTCCGAATATTCGATGATCCCGCAGCGGCCGTCGAGCAGGGCGAGCACGCCGACTTTTTCTTCGGGGCGCTCTTTGAAGACGACCTTCGACGAGACCTCGGACCGCGACTCGATGTGCCGCCCTACGAACGCCGGGTCGCCGATTTTCACCAGCGGGTTGTCGACTTGGAAATAGAAAATGTGCTTGATGCCCGAAGTTTCCAACTCGTTGAGCAGCCCCGAATCTTGGAGCGCGGTCAGTGTACCACCGTGCCCGTTCGGACCGAGGAACAGCTTCCCCGGCGCTTCGAGCAGCAACTTCCCGGTCGACCGATCGAGCGCCGGCATTGTCCCCTGCTGAAAGAATTTGACTTGGCTCTCGGCCAACCCGAAGAAGCCTTCCTCGTGGAAGAATTCGACCGTCTCGGTGTGCGTCGCATCGCTCGTCATCACGAGAAACGGTACCTCGGTTTCGTACTTCCACGAGAGCGCCAGAACCTTCTCGGCGTGGATCTGAAACAGGCTCGACTCGGATACCGGTCCGATCGGATACAAGCCCTTCGGTTTGTCGAAGCCCAGCCGAGTGCCTTGCCCGCCGGCGACGACGAGCACCGCGACTTCCCCATTCCAGAGCGCGAGTTCGCCCGCGGTCTTCGACGATGGTGGGACTTCGGAGACGCCGACGACGGGCAGCGGATCGATGTATTCCCGCCCCGGCAGCGCCGCGAACGGTTCGTCCCGCTTGCGGTAGAGTTTATTCAATTGCTCCAGATCGAGCGATTCCAATTGCGATTGGAATGCGGTCCGCTCCGCTTCGGGGAGTTGATCCCACCCCGCGAAAACGTGGCCCTGCCCCTGCGCGGCGAAGCGGCCTTTGAGATCGGAGAGTGTCGGCATGGGGTTGTCTCTCATTCGAATACAAGTCGAACACGGATGACACGGATCAAAGGCAGGATGAAGAGGATCGGACCGAAAACACTCTGTTCTAATCCGATCCTCTTCATCTTTCTTCATCCGTGTCATCCGTGTTCCTCTTAAACTCCCACAAACTCAAAACTCGATCCGTTGACCGTCGTACGCCAAGCGCACATGTTCGGGCATCGGCGGTGGGGCGGTCGCATCCATCTGGTGGGACAAGTGCGTCAGATACACCCGCTTCGGTTTCACCCGTTCAATGACCCCGAGTGCCCCTTCGAGCGCGAAGTGCGACGGGTGCTCTTTGCCGACGCGCAAACAATCGAGGATCAGCGTGTCCAGCCCCGCCAGCAGCGGCCAACTCGTTTCGGGGATTGCGTTGGCGTCGGTGCAATAGGCGAGGGCGCCGATGCGGAAGCCGAAGACGTCGAAGCGCCCGTGGATGAGCGGGATCGGCGTCACGCGCTCGCCGAGGACGTCGAATGAGTCGGAGTCGATGCGTTCGAAGACGATCTTCGGCAGCACGCCGGCCGGCAGCGCTTCGGCTTCGCGGCCGAAGATGTATTGGAACGATTGTCGGATCACCCGTTCCACTTCGGCGGTGCAGTAGACCGGAAGTGGCCCGTTCAGAATCAGCGGGAACAAGCGGACGTCGTCGAGGCCGTAGATGTGGTCGGCGTGATAGTGCGTGAACAGCACGGCGTGGGCGACGGGGATTCTCTCGCGGACGAATTGGATCCGCAGTTCCGGGCCGGTGTCGATGAGGATGTTGCCGCCGGGGACTTGCAGCAGCACGGAAGCGCGTGTGCGGTTGTTCTTCGGGTCATCGGATGTGCACACGGGGCAACCGCAGCCGATCATCGGCACGCCGACGGAGGTTCCACAGCCGAGAACGACGAGGGTGCGGGATGAATTCGCCATGGGGGGCATTGTAGGACGGGTTGATCACCCTACCAGCCAGCACGATTGAACGATGACTTTCTTGTCGTCTTCGACGATGGCGAATGCCAAGCCGATGGGTTCGGATATCACGATCCGTTGCACGGTCGAGCCGTATGGTCTTCCGACACCGAACGGTGCGGATGCGAGAGATTGCGTGAGCAGGTAGAGAGCGTGGGTTGCGCTCCATTGGTCGGAGGCTTCGAGCCAAGCGGCGGCCGATTCATTCACGGCGAGAGGCGTCCATTCGACCGTGTAGTTCATCGTTCGCCCCGCAAACGCTTCATGACCTCGGATAGTGGAATGCCACTGCGATACGTCTCGCTTCTCCGCTTCAGTTCTTCTTGCGATATCGGTGGCACGTAGCCCTCGGGGGGTACGCCGATCAATTCCCCAACCGTGCAGAGGACATTGCCCGCCGGGTCGTGCAAGGCGATCGGCCCTTGCGTCTCCGTGAGTTGCTTAATTAAAAGCGGATCGGTGATCGTGATGGTTGTCATGGTCTCCCTCTCTGGTGCCGGCTGGGCCATCGGATTGCTTCGGCGGAGCATCCGAGCTAGATTATACTCCATCTCAAGGGGGCGCTTCTACCATGCTCCAGTTCGGCCGGCAGACTCAGCGGACGTGTCAAACGCTGCACCGTCGCGCCTTTGTGCAGGTCGGGGCGTCCAGTGTCCTCGGGTTGTCGTTGGCGGATTCGTTGAGCGCGGGCGGTGGTCGGACGCCCGGTTCGGCGAAGTCGGTCGTGCTGATCTGGCTCTGGGGCGGGCCGAGCCAACTCGACACCTTCGATCCGAAGCCGAAAGCCCCACTCGAGTTCCGCGGGCCATTCGGCACGATCCCGACCAAGGTCGCCGGGGTACGCTTCTGCGAACTCTTCCCGAAGCTGGCGGGGCTGAACGACAAGTTCGCGGTACTGCGAACGCTGCATACGCAATCGAACGACCACGGTGTCGCGGGGACTATTGGGCTGACGGGCAATGCGGCCGGGGGGACGGGGTTGGATGGCAAGCCGCTGCCGGGCACCCCGCAACCGGCGATGGGGGCCGTTGTCGCCAAGGCGCGGGCTAAGTTGGGACCTGCTTCGGGACTACCGCCGTTCCTCGTCGTCGGCGGCAAATTGCACCAGGGGAAGAAGCCCATCATCGGCGAAGGCGGCGGCAAACTCGGCGCGATGTACGACCCCTTCCGACTCGAGTACGATCCCGCCACCGGCACCAAAGTCCCCGCGTTGCAACTGCCCACCGAGATCACGCCGGAGCGATTGACGGACCGCCTCGCACTCCAGACCGCCTTCGATAAATCGGATCGCGTTTTGGAAACAGCGTCGCTCGATCCGCACCGCCGACGCGCGTTTAAGATGCTCACCTCGGCGAGTTCGCGCATCGCCTTCGACTTGTCCCTAGAAAACGAGAAGACTGTCCGCGCTTACGGCAAGACGCGCTTCGGTCAATCGTGCTTGCTCGCCCGTCGGCTCGTCGAAAGCGGCGTGCCGTTCGTCCAAGTGAATTGGAGCGATCACGTCGAAGCCGAGGAAGATTCCGGCGACGGCGGCTGGGACCACCACTACCGCAATTTCGAGATCATGCAGGACCGACACGCCGCGTGGCTCGATCAAACCGTGTCGGCATTCCTGCGCGACCTCGACGAGCGCGGCCTGCTGAAATCGACGCTCGTCATCGCAGTCGGCGAGTTCGGCCGGACGCCGAAGATCAACGACAAAGCCGGGCGCGAGCACCACCCCGATTGCTACTCGGCGCTCGTGGCGGGGGGCGGGGTCATCGGCGGCCGGGTCATCGGCACCAGCGACGCCCGCGCCGAGAAGCCCGCCGACACCCCGCTGACACCGGCCGATTTGTGCGCGACAGTCCACCACGCCATCGGATTGACCAGCGAGCAGATCACGGGGATGGGCCTGACCCCTGCGGGGCGGTTGATCGAGGAACTGTTTTGAAACTCGAGCGCCTCACGACCGACGGCAGTTTCAAGCAGCACCTGCAATGGTCGCCCGATGGCAAGCGCTTCCTGTTCACGCGGATCCACCTGGGAAAGATGGCCCTTTGGACGATGACCGCCGGTGGGAAGGATTTCGCCCGCGTGCTGCCCGATCACAAAGAGCCTCACTTCGACGGGCACTGGTCCCGGGACGGCGGACGGATCGTTTACGTCTACGACAGGCTCGAAGGCACCGACGGCAAGTTTGCCATCCGCACCTGCCTCGCCGACGGCACCGAAGACAAAACGATTGTGCCGCACAAGGGGTTCGAGGAATCGCCGCGCTGGTCGCCCGACGGGGAACGCATCCTTTGGGTCTCGACGCGCGACGGCAACCCGGAGTTGTACACCGCGACCGCCGACGGCAAAGACATCAAGCGGCTGACGAATGAAATCGCGTCCGACTTCCAGCCGAGTTGGTCGCCCGACGGCAAGCGCATCGCTTTCACGAGCGGTCGCAACGGCAAGCAGAAAGTCCACGTCATGGACGCCGACGGTTCGAAGGTGAAGCGTCTGACCGACGGTGATTATCTCGACGCTTGGCCGGTTTGGTCCCCCGATGGCGAGCGGATCGCATTCGTCTCACGCAAGTCGGGTCGGGCCAACATTTGGTCGATAGATCCAGACGGTGAGAATTCGAAGAACCTCACCGACCACGACGCCGACGATGCGTCACCGACGTGGTCGCCCGATGGCAAACGCATCGCGTTCGCTTCGAATCTCGACGGCGGTTCGGACGTCTACCGATTCGACGTGAAGTGACATCTCGTATCACCAGGATCATTCCATGCTTCGGTTCGCCCTCCTCTCGGCTTGCGTCTGTCTAAATTTCTCCCCTGTATTCGCCGCCGAGCCGCCGAAACCATCCGCGAAGCCGGTGGTCCTTTCCGAAGAAGCCCTGAAAATTCACGCCGAGATGCCGGTGTTCGACGGGCACAACGACCTGCCGTGGGCCCTCCGCAAAGAGGATGGCAAGGGCTTCCGCAACCTCGACATCGCCCGCGCGCAGCCGGCCTTGCACACCGATTTGCCCCGACTCAAGAAAGGTGGCGTCGGCGCCCAATTCTGGTCCGCGTACGTCCCCGTCGACACGGCCAAGAAAGGCGCGGCGGTCACCACGACCCTCGAACAAATCGATGTGATCCACAAGCTGGTGAAGCGCTACCCGGATGATTTGGAGATGGCGTACACGGTCGCCGACATCGAGCGCATCCGCAAAGCCGGGAAAATTGCCTCGCTCATCGGCGTCGAGGGCGGGCACAGCATGGACAACTCCCTCGGCACCCTCCGCATGCTGCACAAGCTCGGCGTCCGCTACATGACGCTGACGCATTCCGAATCGCTGGCGTGGGCGGACAGCGCCACCGACAAACCGCGTGCGAACGGGCTGAGCCGGTTCGGCGAAGAGGTCGTGCTCGAGATGAACGCCCTCGGCATGCTCGTCGATCTCTCGCACGTCTCCCCGGAGACGATGAAGGCGGCGCTCAAAACCACGAAGGCCCCGGTGATCTTCTCGCACTCCTCGGCCCGGGCCATCGCCGATCACTCGCGCAACGTGCCGGACGATGTGCTGAAATCGATGAAGGCGAACGGCGGCGTGGTCATGGTCAACTTCTATTCCGGGTTCGTCGTCCCCGAAGGCGCCCGCGCGATGCAGAAAATGTTCGACGTCGGCCGGGAGTTGAAATTGAAGTACCCGGACGACGACGCCAAGTTCAAAGAGGCGCTGCGCGGGTGGCAGAAACAGAACGACTATCCGTCCGGCACCGTGCACGATGTCGTCGATCACATCGAGCACCTCATAAAAATCGCGGGGGTCGACCACGTCGGCATCGGCTCGGATTACGACGGGATCACGCGGACGCCGAAGCAACTCGAAGATGTTTCCTGCTACCCGTACATCACACAGGAGTTGCTGAACCGCGGCCACAAGAAAGCCGACATCGTGAAGGTTCTCGGCGGCAACATCATGCGTGTGTTCCGCGATGCAGAGGCTGTGTCCACTGCGATGAACAAGGGATCGAAGTGAAGCGGGTTCTCCTGGAAGTGGCCGTCGACTCGCTCGACGGCGCAGTGGCAGCGGCGGCGGCCGGGGCGGATCGGCTCGAACTCTGCTCGCGACTGGGCGTCGGCGGGCTGACCCCCTCGCTAGAGTTGTTCCGGCGAGTCCGCGAGTCCGTCTCAATCCCCACCGTGGTGATGATCCGACCGCGCGCCGGACACTTTGTTTTCAATGGTCGCGAAGGTGCGGACGTCGGCAAATCGATGGCAGCCTTTCGACGATTCAATCCCGACGGGTTCGTATCCGGGATGCTCACCGAGGATGGGGCAATCGACCGAGCGGCTTGCGCCAAATTCATCCGGAGGTGCGCGGGGACGCCGGCCATCTTCCACCGGGCGTGGGACGAACGTTCCCGATCCGCCGACGAACTCGAAGTGTTGATCGAACTCGGCTTCCGACGCCTGCTCACCAGCGGCGGGGCGAAGGCCGCATCGGAAGGAGTGCCGGCGATTCGAAAGTGCGTCGAACAAGCCGCGGGGCGAATCGAAATCTTGCCCGGCTCCGGGATCACTTCCGCCAACGTCGCGGACATCGTGCGGCGGACGGGTTGCGCGCAGGTGCACGGGACGTTCAAAAACAATGCCCGCGAAACACGGGCGGTCTTGGATCAACCGAGTGCGGGGAGCGACTGAAACGCTTCCGGATGGTGGCGGACCATCGCCCCTTCGACGAGGTAGATCACATCTTCCGCGATGTTCGTCGCGTGGTCGGCGATACGCTCCACGTAGCGCACAGCCGCGTGCAGGGCCAAGCCGGAATCGATCTCGTCCGGCGATCGCTTCATCCGCGCGATGATCTCGGCGAGCAAGGCATCGTTGTCGGCGTCGACCTCGTCATCCAGCATCACGACCGCGCGGGCCGCTCGAGCATCCGAATGGACCAACGCGTTGAGCGCCCGCTTGACCATCTCGATGGCCCGGCGCGTCATCGGGCTCAACCGCGCGGGAATCGCCGGGAACGGCGGGCGGGACAATTCGATCGCGGTTTCGGCGAGGCCGACCGCCAGATCGCCCATCCGCTCGAGATCGGTCGTGATGCGCAGAAACGAGCCGATGCGGCGCAAATCGACGGCCACCGGTTGGTGCAGGGCGAGAAAGGTGAGGCAATCTTCTTGCACATCGTTTTCGAAATCGTCGATGGCGTCGTCGTCGGAGATAACCCGCTGGGCGAGTTCCGAGTCCCGCCCCTCCAGCGATTGAGTCGCATTTTCAATGGCTTCTTCGACGTTGCCGGCCATCTTCAGCACGTGCTGTAAGAGCCGGTCCAAATCCTTCTGCATGTGCTTCGACACGGCTTCTCCTTGCACTCGTTCGGCGCGCCGGCTTCCCGCCGTAAGATAGAACCGAAACCGCGGCCCCATGATACTCCGGACATGCAATGCCCGCAGCGGATCCCCTCCGACCCTTCCTCGACGCCGTCATCCGAAGCCGGATTATGGATCGCGAATCGTTTATGCGATTCTACGCGACCGCCGGGGATCGCGCAACGGCGTCCGTCGAACATTTCGCAGAATTTTTGGTCGACGGCGGTCATCTCACCGGGTTCCAATCCGGCAAGCTCCGCTCGGGCCACTGGCAAGGGCTTGTCATCGGAGGATATTCGCTCCTCTACCCCATCGGTCGCGGCGGGATGGGGATCGTCTATTTGGCCCGTCGAAACACCCCCATCGCGGGCGGCACGGAACCGGGGTTGGTCGCGTTGAAGTTGCTCGCCCCCAAGCGCGCCCGCGACGAACCGCGCACCCTGGCGAGGTTCCGGCGGGAAATGGAGATCGGCGCGAAGTTGCCGGCGCACCCCGCTCTGACGCGGGCTCTCGATTCCGGCGAAGCCGACGGCGTCTACTACCTCGCGTTGGAATATGTCGCCGGATCGACCGTGAAGCAATCCGTGCTGGCGGAGGGGCCGATGCCGTTCGTCGCAGCCGCGCGGCTGTTCGCCGATTTGGCGCTCGGTCTCCATGCCGCGCACGAAGCGGGCTATATCCACCGCGATTTGAAACCGGCGAACATCATCGTCACTCCGAACGGCCGGGCGAAGTTGCTCGACTTCGGCTTCGCGGTGCGGCGCGGCGAGAAACCCCTCGCCGATCCGACCATCATTGGCGGGCAAGGTTACACGATGGGCACGATGGATTACCTTCCGCCGGAGCAAGCGACCGACGCCGTGAGCGTCAGCGCCGAGACGGACATCTACTCTCTCGGGTGCAGCCTCTACTTCGCGCTCACAGGTATGGTCCCGTATCCCTATGGCACGGCGCGCGAGAAGATTCAACAGCATCGCACCGCCGCGGCGACACCGGTCATCGAGCTCAATTCTTCGGTCCCCGCCGGATTGGGAAAGTTGGTGCAATGGATGATGGCCAAACGGCCCGAGGATCGACCGCCGTCGTGCCGGGTCGTGGCGTCGGAGTTAGAGCGTTGGACGGAACCGGCGCCCATTGTGGCCACGCGGGCGCGGTTCGATGCCGAATGGGAAAAGGGAGTGATCGAGCAAGTCGAAGCGCGCTGGCGCATCCGGCGGGCGAACGCGACGGAGGGGACTTCGACGGAAGAACTCGCGGTCCCGGACGACAGCGTTCCGGCAACGATCATCGCCCACCCCGTTGGACTTCCCGAGAGTCGGCTGTGGCTCTGGTTACTCCTCGCCTTCGCCGCATTCGCCTGTCTCGGCGGTGGTGGAATCGCGGCCATCATCTACCTCTTGCTGCGGCGATGAGCGATCCGAGCCACTTCAAACGGTACCGCATGGAGCGCCCGCTGGTCGGGTTGCCCGAACCGAATGCGTTGCCGACGGGATACTGGACGGTGCCTTGGCACGACCGACTGCTGCAGTTGCACGCGGATGTCAAAGCCGCTTGCTTCCGCGACGACCTCGATGGCCGGCTCTTCCCCAATTTGGCGCACCCCCTGGGCTGCCGGGATCTGATGGTCTCGATCCGCGGCCGCGACGGATTTTGCCCCGGGGCGACGTGGCTGCTGGCCGGGCCGGACGGCTACAGCGGCACGGTGCAGGGGGTCGTCGAATCGAACCGGATCGGTGCAATCCAGAATTTGGGCGTGGTGCCGGACCACCGCGGTCGAGGCCTGGGAGCCGCGCTCCTAATACTGGCGCTGAACGGTTTCGCACAAGCTGGAGCGCGCTCGTGCGCGCTCGAAGTCACGGCCGATAACCGCGCGGCCGTGGAGCTCTATTCGGGGTTCGGTTTCCGCCGTACCCGCGTCTTTTATCGCGCCTACCCGACCGTGCCCTCGCGTGTCGGAATATAATCACCCGACGACCTTCGGACCGAGATCTCTCTGTGACGCAGCAGCTCCATCAACATATTTTCCCGAACGGCCTGACGCTGCTATTCGAGAGGATGGACCACGTCCGCTCCGCGACGCTCTACTTTATGGCCCCCGCCGGGTTCACGTACGAACCCGACGCGCGCCTCGGACTCTCGGGCATACTCGCGGAGATGCTCGCGCGCGGGGCCGGGGACCGGGACAGCAAGGCACTCTCACTCGCGCTCGACAACCTCGGCGTCGACCGCGGCGAATCGTGCGGGGCGTTCAACGTCACCCTTTCGGCGGGCACGCTCGCGCGGAACATCCCGGCCGCGCTCGCGCTCTACGCCGACATCATCCGCCGGCCGTGGTTGCCCGACGGCGAACTCGAACCGGCGCAGGAATTGTCGCTGCAAGATCTTCAGGGGCTCGACGATTCACCCTCCGAGATCTGCCTGCTCGAACTCAAGAAGCGGTATTACCCGTCGCCGTACAACCGCAACCAGTACGGCACCGAAGCCGGGATCGAAGCGATCACACCGAAGGATGTGCGCGACTTCTACGCGCGGCGATTCCGGCCGAACGGCTCGATTCTCTCGGTCGCGGGCAACTGCGATTGGGAGGAGTTGAAATCGATGGTCGCGGACTCGTTCGGCGATTGGGAAGGCACCCCGGAACCGGCGGTCGTTCCGGGCACGCACCGGCCCTGTTCGAGCCACATCCCAAAAGAGACGCAGCAGACGCAGATTGCGCTGGCCTTCCCGAGTGCGACCTTCGGCACCGCCGATTTCTACCCGGCCCGCGGGGCGATCAGCGTCCTATCCGGCGGCATGAGCGCCCGGCTCTTCACCGAGGTCCGCGAGAAGCGCGGCCTCTGCTATTCCGTCAACGCGAGCTACGACACCGTGAAAGACCGCGCCGCCGTGGTCTGCTTCGCGGGCACCGGGGCCGACCGGGCCCAGCAAACCCTCGACGTGATGATCGGCGAACTCGTGCGGTTGAAGGACGGCATCGAACTCGAAGAGGTCGACCGCGTCCGGGCGGGCTTGAAGACCTCGTTGATCATGCAGCAGGAATCGACCTCGTCGCGCGCCAGTTCCATGGCGACCGATTGGTTCTATCTGAAGCGCGTCCGCCGCATCGACGAGGTGCAAATCGCCATCGACGCCCTGACCCCCGCGAGCATCCTCGGCTACCTCGATCGCTTCCCCGCCAAAGATTTCACAGTCGTGACCCTCGGCCCGGCGCCGCTGATCACGCCCGCCCTTTGATTCATTCATTCCCCACAATCCATCCGAACGCCCATGCCATTTCATACGCACCGCATGCCCAACGGTCTGCAACTCCTCGGCGAAACGATCCCGTCGTCGCGCTCCGTCTCCGTCGGCTTCTACGTAATGACCGGCAGCCGGGACGAAACCGCCGCGGAGTCGGGCGTCTCGCACTTCCTCGAACACATGATGTTCAAAGGCACGCCGCGCCGGACGGCGCTCGACGTGAACCGCGATTTCGACCGCATCGGCGCGTCGTACAACGCCTACACCAGTGAAGAAATCACGGCGTACTACGCCTCCGTGCTCCCGGAGTATTTGCCGAGGGCCGTGGACATTCTCGCGGACATCCTGCGGCCGAGTTTGCGCGACGACGACTTCGCCACCGAGAAGAACGTCATCCTCGAAGAGATCAAGATGTACGACGACCAGCCGGGGTCGATGGCGTGGGACAACGCCAAGCGGATTTATTACGGCGGCCACGGCCTCGGCCATTCGATCCTCGGGACGAGCGCGAGCGTGACCGCGCTGACCCGCGACGCCATGCACGATTACTTCGGCCGGCGCTACGTCACCCCGAACACGCTCGTGGCCATCGCGGGTCAGTTCGACTGGGCGGAGTTCGTCGCGATGCTCGAATCGAAGACCGCGGGTTGGCCGACCGGCGCGGCCGGGCGCAGCGGACTGAGCGCCCACCGCGGACCGGGCGGCGTCCATGCGATTGCCAAAGAGGGGACCGCGCAAGAGCACGTGCTCTGCCTGGGGAGTTCGGTGCCCGCCGAGTCGATGCACCGCTATGCGGCGACGACGCTGGCCATCGCCGTGGGTGACGATTCCGGCAGCCGACTGCACTGGGAATTGGTCGATCCGGGTTTGGTCGAGTCGGCGTCGTGCGGCGTCGATGCGAGTCAAGGCAGCGGCTTGATGGGGACGAGTTTCAGTTGCGACCCCGAGTCGGCCGTGGACAATTTGACAATCGTCCGCCGGGTGTTGGGCGAAGTGCAGACGAAGAACATCTCGGCCGAGGAGTTGACGCAGGCGAAGAACAAGATCGCCTCGCGCGTCGTGCGCTACAGCGAACGCCCTTCCGGCCGGATGCGGGCGCTCGCGGGTTCGTGGCTCTACAACGCCGAATTCTCCGACCCCGATGTGGAACTGGCCCGCTACGACGCGGTGAGTTTGGAATCGATCCGCGAATATTTGGATCGATACCCCATCGATGCGCTGACGGTCGTCGGCTACGGACCTTTGACGGGATTGTAAGAAAAGAATTTTGGACAGGATGAACAGGATCAGCAGGATGGGAATAAGGACGGATGGGATCGTTATCCGATCCTGTCAATCCTGGTCATTCGGTCGATTGTGATCGGACTGTGCAGGCATCTCTCGCTTGCAAAAGATCCGGTGCTTCCGTCTGAATTCGAGCTTGGTCGTTCCGAAGTTCAACAGCAAGCCGATCTCGATCCCCGTTGCCGTGAGGTAATTAACGAGTTGAACTTCGTGAGCCGCCGAAAAAGCTTGAACAGCCTTGAGCTCGATGATAATACATCCCTCCACTAACAAATCGGCTTCGAATACTCCGACCGGCAAACTATCGTAGTATACGATGATGGGCCGCTCGCTGTCGACGCGCAATCCCGCTTTCCTCAATTCGTACTTCAAAGCATTTTGATACACCGATTCGAGGAAGCCCGCACCCAAGGCGGTATGGACCGTCATGGCACAACCGATGATCTTCCCAGTCAATTCTTCTTGTTCCATCGCTCTTCACCCGATCCGTTTTTACATCCTGCCAATCCTGTAAATCCTGTCCAAAAACTGATCACTTCTCGATTATCAACAGCACCGAGTTCGCCGCGAACTCGCCGCCGTTTTTCTCGACCTTCGATAGCACCACGAAGGGCACTTCCATCGGCTTGACCCACGCCTCGGCGTAGATCACGACCTCGCGCTCTGTCTCCCCTGGCAAAACCAAAATGCCGCTGAGTCCGATATTCTCGACGCGGACGCCGTGCGGCAGACCGCGCACGTCCAGCGGCACGC
>JAYTBD010000672.1:0-3426 GCA_043737155.1 Fimbriiglobus sp.
CCGTACGGGGTGAGGAACGCCGTGCCGGCGCAGGCGATGCCGATCGCTGACAGCCCGATGACAGTGCGGGATGAACGGAGCGGGCTATTCCAACCGAGCGCCCTCCAAACGATCCATCCGGCGAAGGCGAGTACGAGCGTCGTCAAGCCGCCGAGCATGCCGCCGTGGACGTTGGTCCAAACCCAATAGAAGGGGACGAGCCACGCCAATTTGCCGAGGCCCGCGCGGCCGTCTTCGAAGGCGAGGATCGCCTGCATGGTCACGGCCATGGCGACCATGGTGAAGAGGTGCGGGCGGACGTGGAAGTGCGCGCTCGCCGCGGCGACCGCCAACAGCGTGACACCGACGGCGAAGATCGGATGCAGGCCGGTGCGGATGAGCTGGGCGGCGAGCCACGCGAACAGGCCGGAGACGATGGCGGCGGCGGCGACCAGCAGCGAATCGAGGCCGCCGATGCGGTGGACGGCCGACATCGCCACTTCGCCGAGCCACTGGTAGGGCACCCATGGTTCATTTGCGCGCGTGAACGTGAACGGGTCGCGGTCGACGAAGCCTTCGCTCCAAATTTTGTCGCCGACGACGGTGTGCCAGAACATGCCGGGGTCGCGCAGGAAACGCGAGCCCCCGCCCGCGAGTAGCGTGAGCCAAAAGAGGACGAACAGCGCCGGGCCGGGCCAGAGGCGTTTCATGCGGGCACCGCCAACACGGCCGAAGATGGGGTGGGGACTCGCAAGCCGAAGCAGGTCACCAGCGTCAGCGGCGCCACCCAAGCGTAGGCGTAGGACCAGACGCCCGCCGCGTTCATCGTAAGCATGACTAGGTTCGCCAGAGCGAATACACCCAGCGCGATCCAACGGCGTCGGCCCGTCAGCGTGCCGGCCGAATGCCAGATCGGGATCAGCAAGAGGACCAAGTCGAAGTGCCAAGCCCCGTAAGGCGCCGTCGCGAATGAAACGAGGAGGATCGCCGGCATCTGCTCGGCCCAGTTCCACGTGCGCCCGTGTGCCCGCCAATGATTCAAGAACCACGCGGTGCCCAGTAACATGGGAACGAACTGCAACCAGAAGTGTCGTTCGCCGAACGCAAAGCGCAGGAATGTGCCGAGGGTGAGCGAGACCCACTGCGTCGGCGGATGGTCGCGGTAGGCGGCGAAATAGTGCGTCCAGACGTCCGGGTTGGACGCCATCGGAATCAACGTGAAGACGGCTCCGCCGAGGATTCCCCCGAGCATGATGCGGTAACGCCGGTGTTGGACAGCATCAAGCACGACCGCGAGCCACAGTAAGTAAGCGAGATGCGGTTTGATCGCCAGCAGCACGGCGGCGACCCCCGCGAGCACCGGGTAGCCGCGTTGAATGCAGACGACGAACAGCGCGGCGCCGAGGACGAGCAGACCGGTAATTTGGCCGGATTGCAGGAGGAACAGCGTGGGGATGAAGGCGAAAGTGAGCGCGAGTGGGACAAGCTTTGATCCCCGGTTTAACAGCAGCGCCGACGCCACCAAACAACCCGCCTGCAAGAACAGCCAGATGAATTGCCCCGCCCGCGCCGGCAACGCCCCGAGCGGCATCGCCGCGCTGAGCGTCCAAGGGGGGTTCCACATCATGATCGCTTCATCGGTGTCGCGGCCGGCGCCACGCTCCAAGGGAAGCAGGAGTTCCGGCGAATACGGATCCTGACCGGCGAGGTTCAACCGCCCCGCGGCCCAGTATTCAACGTAATCATCCGGCGGCCAAATGCTCGAATCATTCAACAGCGGCTGCAACAAGACACCGGCGCCGATCAACAGCGCGACGAGGGCGAGAATCATCAAGAGCGTGCGCGCGGTCATGCGGGCACCGCTTCGGAACGGGCGATCGCGCGCGGATGCAAGCTGGCGCCGACGGTGAGATAGCCGATGGCGATCGCCGGGGCGAACCACGGATTGGTCATCGAATTCTCGCGCAGCAGCGTCAGCAGCGCGAGGAGGTTCACGGCGCCGAAAGCCACGCCGAAACGGATCGCCAACGCCCGGTTCGCACTCAGCCACACGGCCGCTTGCACGACTGGGATCAACAGCACGACGAGGTCGAAGCCCCACGCCCCGTAGGGCGCGGCGAGCAGCGAGACGATGATGACGCGCGGCATTTCGACAGTCCAATTCCACGCCGCCCGCCGGCGATACCAGTACACGCCGACCAAGGGCAGCGCGGCGAGCATTGGCAGGAACATCGCGCGGAACGGCTCGCCCGGCAGCGCTTGGCGTATCGCATAGCCGAGGGTCGGGTGAACCCATTCGCGGATCGTATTGTGCGATGTCGCAGCCCCGGCGCCGGTCGCTTCTCGGTACTGGTTCCAGACCTCCGGATTCCACGCGAGCGGGATCACTCCGCAAGCGGCCAGTGTCAAGCCGCCCGCGAGGATCGTCCGGCGGTAACGGCTCTTGTGTATCGCTTCGAGGACGAGCAACATCGCGAACGGGACGAATAAATGCGGCTTGATCGCCGTCAGCGCCGCGCAGCAGCCCGCCAAGGCGAATCGCTCATTGCGCACCGCCCACAGGAACCCGACAAGCCCGAACAGAAGCAGTCCGGAAATCTGCCCGAGCAACAGGAGGAACAGCGTCGGGGCAAAGCCGAGAGCGAGCGCGAAGGCGAGCCACTGCCGGTCGCGCGGCCCTCCGAAAATCCGCCAGAGCATCGACGCGGATCCGACGACCGCGGCGAAGTTCAGCGCGAACCAGAGCAATTGCCCCAGTCGCCAGTGCATCGCCCCGAGCGGCAAGGCCAGCGGCAGCGTCCACGGCGGATTCCACATCATCACCGGGTCGTCCCAACCCGTGCCGATGTCGCGCTGGTACGCGTACAGCACGGCGCCGTCGTACGGGTTGTCCCCGGCCAGCGCGGCTCGGCCGGCACTTTGGTACTGGAGATAGTCGAAGGGACGCAACACGGACGCGTCGCCGAAGTGCGGGGCGAAGAGCCAACCCGCCGCCGCGACGGCGCCGAAGAGTGCGAGAACGAGCAGACCGGTGCGGCGCGTCATGCCGGAGCCTAGTGCGCAGACTCCCGCCGGGCGAATTATCTTCGGTTCGTAGAATGGCCCACCCCGCCACCGGTGATCCATGAGCGAAGCCAGCGCCGCGCCGCCCCCGAGTTATTCCACCTGGCCTCTTTGGGCCGTGACCGTCGCGTACCTGCTGAATCTCGCGGTCGTGTTGGCCCTCCAGTCGCTGCTGCTCAGCCCCACGGTCGGAATGGAGTACTACCGGTGGTTTCAAATCGGGGCGGTCGGCGGGCTTGCTTTCGGGGCGTCGCTCTGGGGCTGGACGACGCGCTTCCGCAGCACCGCCTCGGCGCCGTGGGCCGCCCCGTTCCTCGTATTCGCGATCGCTTTCGCACTCGCCGACGGGCCGACATCGCCGACGCTCGGGGCTTTCGCAGGGTT
>JAYTBD010000673.1:0-18644 GCA_043737155.1 Fimbriiglobus sp.
GCTGGTCTGCGACGACCTGAGCACGCACACGCCGGCGGCGTTGTACCAAGCCTTTGAACCCGAGGAGGCGCGTCGGTGGGCGGAGCGGTTCGAGCGGCAGGGCCGGATGATCGACCACGATGAATCCGGGTCGATGGAGCAGAAGAAGCGGGAGGGGTACTTTTAAGGCGGACCCGGAATCGTTCGTCCAGCATCCATGGTCACCCCCCCGTGGACGAACTGGACGAACCGGGTGATTTCAGGCCGGCACTCAACGCCGACTCGATTTTTCACTCCTTCTCCGTCACGGTGTTGTAGAGCCCGATTTGGGTCAGGCCGACATCACAATTGAACGGCAGCCTGCCGGATTGCCACAAGATTGAGCAAAGCGTCGTAAATCCGGTCCAGATCCAAGTCAATGCCGTAGGCGTCGAGTACTTCGCTGTCGAAGGTGCGGCGGTCCTCCCGCTCCAATTCGTCGGCCACGTTTAGCACCGCGCGAGCCCGCACGGGGGCGAACGCATCCGTGATGACTTTCGCTTTCGCAGCGTCGAGTGCGGCCGGGTTTAAGATGTGCATGTACTTCTTGATCTTCTTGCTGTTGAGGTCGAGCGCGCCTAGCCCGCGGCCGAAACCCACGCCTTCCAGCAAGAACAGGCTGATCGTGCTGTTCAGCAGCGCGTGGCACAGGTCGAGGTCCACGGTCTGGCCCTGCCCGGGGATGAGCGGGACGAGCCGTTGATCGACGAAGCCGGCGGGCGCAAGCCGCCCGATGTAGAGCCGGTCGCCGTAATTGATCGAGGCGAACAGCTCCGTCATGTTCGAAGCCCGCATCTCGTGCCAGTGGCGGCCTGCCCGTCGAAGGGATTGAATGAGGGGCTTGCCCGTTTTGTTCACGCCGTCCTGAAAGCGGGCGATCCAAGCCGAGGCACCGGTATGGCCTCGGGCCCGCAGTTCGTCGAGGCTGGCCGAGCAACTGAACGCCTCGGTGTCAGCAGTGGTGAGGTAACCTTCCACGTCGGCCGAAGAGCGAAGCGCCAAGCGGATGTAGTCCGGCTCGATTCCGTGTCCCGGGGCGGGATAAAACATGGGGTTCCAGCCCCGCCGCTCGCCTCGCCGCACGTCGAAGAACCGAGAGAGCGGCACTAGCGGCATCTCGCGCACCCAAGCGGTATCCACGAATTGGGCATTGCCAGTCAGACCCAAGGGAGCGAAACTCTCCAGTTCGGCTGGCGTCACCGAGTGGATCGTCATCGTTTCATTCTGGGTCTGCCCCCTTTCGATCTGCGCGGCCGTGACGGCGATGGCCCCTGTATCGCCCTCCAACTCTCCGATGGGCCGCTTGAGCACCACAAAGTGCGTGCTCTCGCCCGCCGGTGGGCTCTGCCCAGGAGCGAGCTTTTCGAGAATGAGGATGTTGGTGACGACTTCGCTGTTCTGAAACCATCTTCCCGCTCCCGAGGTGACGACCGCCTTCAAGTGAAAGTACTCCCTCAAGCGGCGGCGGAACTCGTGGCCCCAATCGGTGCCGAGCCAGGCGTTCGTGATAATAATGCCGAGCCTTCCGCCCGGTTCCAACAGCCGGTGCAGGGCGAACGGCAAATAGGCGGCCACGTCCGCCCGGCCGGAAAGACTTTTCTCGAGCAATTTGTTGACACCGGCGATGGCGTTGCCGTACCGCTTGCGGCCCGCCTGGGCGACGAATGGTAGATTGCTGGCGATCGCGTGGAACGTGCCCAGCTTCTCGGTGAAGGCGATGCCGTCATTGGAGTTGCGGAACTCCAACTCCGTTTCGGGCGAGAGTTGGAAGGCGTCCCCGATATAGATGCGAAGCGAGTGGTTCATGAGCGAGGGCTTGGCCATCGCAAAGGTAGCGAGCTGCGTCGCCTGGGGGTCGAGGTCACCGGCGAAGACGCTGGCTGCTGCTTGGGCTGGCGTCACGCCCAACTCGAGTTTCATCTCGATGGCGGACCGGGCGATGGTGCCGCTGCCGGAGCACGGGTCGAGCACGCGGCCCTCGGCGTCGTTCACCGTCAGCCGCACCAGCAAATCGGCTAATGGCTTGGGAGTGACGTATTGACCGCGCAACTTGCGGCTGCCAACCGATGTCGCCGTCTCGAGTAAGCCCGAAAGCTCGGCTTGGTCCACATCACGAATGTTCAAATCGGAGAGGAGCTTGTTGAATTGGCGCAGGTGCGACCAGGCGACTGGCGAGAGCGTCGAGAGACCCATGCCGTCGGAGAAGATCGTCCAGAAGTCGCATGCGCTAGAAATCTCCGCGAACACCTTCAGGGCCTGTTCCGGCGTTGTGTCCTCGCCGATGGTCTCGACGGCCTTGGCCCGGTTGTCGCGCTGCCGCAGGACGTGGGCGAAGAGAAGTTTGCCGATCCAGTTGACCAGGTTTGCTTGGGCGAACGTCGGGTAGGCCGTCTTGTCCCTTGCGCCGCCGTACTCGTATTGGAATCGGTCCCACCAAAGCGTAACATCCGCTCGCAGTCGCTTATCCCTCCGAGAGGCGGCTTTGAGCGCAAGTGCCACGTCGTCGCGGTTGGCCATCAGCATGGACGCCACGCCGCCACGCTCGCTGCGGAACGCCTCGATGAAGGGTCGCCCTTCGAGCGTTCCGTCCTCCAGCAGTTCATTCACTCGGCGCAGGATTGTCGCGGCCAGCGCCTCCCACCGTCGCTGCGCGGGCTTCACGTCCCGGCGGGCGGTGATGTCGTTCAGTTCGTCCCATTCCACTTTGAGCGTGAATTCATCGGCCGTGGGGTCGAGAACATAGAGGCGGGCGCGGCGGACGTTCCAGAGCACGAAGCTGTCGAGGCCTAGCCGCCGCGCCTTCGACTCCGCGTTGTCACGGAACCCGGGGTCGTCGATGCCCGTGTCGGGCATCTTCAGTTCCCAGCCTTGGAGCGCGATCACGTCGGCCGGGTCGCCGAACAGCAGCACGTTGCGGAAGAAGCTGCCGCCTTCGCCTAACGAGACTGTGGCGTTGCGGGATCATCATCGCTATTTGCGATGACAGAAAAAGTGCTCGTCGGTAGAAGTCTCTTGATTTCGCCCAAAAAACTTTGTCGGTACTCGTCGGAAGTGAAGCGAAAGGCAACTCTTCGTCCCGCGGTCACCCAGTCCGCTTCCTTCGTTCCGCCCCAAGGAATTCGCTTGTTTCCCGTAGCCTGTGCATGCTGGCTAAGAGCACGCAGGCAGTGCAACACTCCGAGATCGTCCGTGCGAATCGTGACGCTGAAGCGAAAGGTCGCATGGTGACTGTTCGTCGCTTTTTCATCTGGCACTGTCGGCCTCCGCCTTCTCCCAGAAATCGCCTTCGAGCAAACCTTCTGCTTCCTTGTGTGGAAAATCTTCTGCGTTGGCTTCCGCTTTTTCGGCATCGACCCACACGAGATGGCCGTCAGTGCCGCACTTGACACAGATGTCAGTCCCTAGTGGGACGAGACTCAAGCAGTCGCAATAAAGGCATCGAACGTAATCGAACATACTGCCCAGCTCCGCGGTATGACTCAACGCTGCCGCAGCGGCTGACGGGGGGCGTTGAGGAAGTTGGTCGGCTTGCTCTTGACCCAGACGAACTTATAGCGGAACCACGACTCGTTGCTCATGATCAGCCGCGCGGTGAAGAGACCCTGCGAGGTCAGCGCCACGACGCCCCGGGGCTTGAGCACGCGGCGGTACTCCTCCCAGAGGGGTTCGAGCGCAATGATGCCGTCCCACTTGTTCTGCGTCGTACCATAGGGCAGGTCACACAGCACCATATCCACCGATCTATCGGGTAGAGTCTTCATCACTTCCAAGCAGTCGCCTTGGAGAAGTTGGCCTATTGATTTACCCATGGGTCTCCCGTTCGTTCATATCACGCAGCCTATGGCCTCGACCGCATTGAGCGGGCTCTGCCGTTCGACGACCTCTCCGTGGTCGGCGACGCGCGCCTTGGACTTGATCAGGCTCATGACAACCGTTCGAATCGAGCCTGGAGAGCCGACTCACTCATCTATATCCCTAGTGACCCCATAGAATAGCACGAATCCGCCGACCGCACCGAGAGTCCGTCCGGAAAGGCCGACCCACACATGCAACCCGTTGACTTGGGCCACGAAGACATCCACGCCTACCTCGCGCGGCACCAGAATAAGGAATTGCTCCGCTTCCTCACGTGCGGCAGCGTGGACGACGGCAAGAGCACCCTCATCGGCCGGTTGCTGCACGACACCAAGGGAATCTATGAGGACCAGCTCGCCGCCGTGAAGCGCGATAGCGAGAAGGTCGGCACCACCGGCGCCGGCGAGATCGACCTCGCTCTGCTCACCGACGGCCTGAAGGCCGAGCGCGAGCAGGGCATCACCATCGATGTCGCGTACCGCTACTTCTCGACCGACCGCCGCAAGTTCATCATCGCCGACACCCCCGGCCACGAGCAGTACACGCGCAACATGGCCACCGGGGCTTCGACGTGCCAGCTCGCCATCATCCTCATCGACGCCCGGTACGGCGTGCAGACGCAAACGCGCCGGCACTCGTTCATCGTGGCGCTGCTCGGTATCCGGCACGTCGTCGTCGCCATCAACAAGATGGATCTCGTCGGCCACTCGCGCGACACCTACGAGCGAATCAAGGCCGACTACACCGGCTTCGTCGCCAAGCTGAATTTGCCCGATGTCACCTTCATCCCGATGTCGGCGCTGCGGGGCGACAACGTCGTCTCGAAGAGCGACGCGATGCCGTGGTACGCCGGCCCGCCATTGCTGGATCACTTGGAAACGGTGCACATCGCCAGCGACCGCAACCTCACCGACCTCCGCTTTCCGGTGCAATATGTCATCCGCCCGAACCTCGATTTCCGCGGCTTCGCCGGCACGGTGGCGTCCGGCATCCTGCGCAAGGGCGACGAAGTCATGGTGCTGCCGTCGGGCAAGCGCAGCCGGGTGAAGTCGATCGTGACGTACGACGGCGAGTTGGAGGAGGCGTTCGCGCCGCTGGCGGTGACGGTCACGCTGGCCGACGAGGTGGACGTCAGCCGCGGCGACATCTTGGTGCTGCCGGATCGGCCGCCGCAGGTCAGCGCGCAGATCGAGGCGATGGTGGTCTGGATGGCGGAGCAGCCGTTGGTCCCCGGCAAGTCGTACACGCTGAAGCACGCCACCCGGCAAGTCTCGGCCGAAGTCGCGGCGTTCCGCTACGGCGTCGAAGTCAACACGCTGGAGCACCGGCCCATCGCCCGGCTGGGGCTCAACGAGGTCGGGCACGTTCAGCTCAGCCTGACGCAAGCTCTGGCGTGCGACCCGTACCGCGACAACGCCGCGATGGGGGCATTCATCCTCATCGACCGGCTGACGAACAACACCGTCGGGGCGGGGATGATCCTCGAGGCCGGCACCCCGCGGCAGGCGGAGGCGGTCGTCACCGATAAGGTGCGGGAAAGCCTGATCGCCCCGGCCGAGCGCGAGCGACGCTTCGGCCAGGCGCCGGTGACCGTGCTGCTCGTCGGCCTCACCGGCAGCGGCAAGAGCCGGATCGCCTACGCGCTCGAGCGCCGCTTGTGGGACGCGGGCCGGGCGGTGATGGTGCTGTATGGCCAGAACATGCGACAGGGGCTGAACCGCGACCTGGGATTCACCGCCGACGACCGCTCGGAGAACCTGCGGCGCTCGGCCGAGGTTGCGAAATTGATGAACGACTCGGGGGTGATCACCATCGCCGCGTTCGTGGCCCCGCACGAAACGGTGCGGGAGAAGGCAAAACAGGTGATCGGCCGAGACCGCGTCCTGGAGGTTTACTGCACGGCGCCGATGGAGGTCCTCCGGGCGCGCGACCAAAGCGGCGCGTACCGGCTGGCCGACGAGGGCAAAATCGTGCAGATGCCGGGTGTGA
The DNA here is from genome assembly GCA_043737155.1 of Fimbriiglobus sp. GTDB lineage: Bacteria > Planctomycetota > Planctomycetia > Gemmatales > Gemmataceae > JALHQU01. The sequence continues at coordinate 5,863 of JAYTBD010000673.1, forward strand.
CGGCGGCGTTCGAGGAGCCGAGAGCGCCCGACCTCGTGTTGCAGACAGATCGGGTCGGCGTAGACGAGAGCGTCGGCCGCATCGTCGAATTGATGAAGGCGAGGGGATACCTGCACTAGAACGCGGATTGCCGCGTTTCTTTCCGAATTCTCATTGCGTGCCAAACGGATCGTGAAACTCTAGCGCCTGTGTGGGTGATGCGGGTCGTCGGCGCGGGAGGGACTGCGATGAAACGGACACTCTTGGCCGGGCTGGTGATCGGGGCCGTCGAGGTGAAGGAAGAAGGGACGGTTGCCGCCGCTGCGACGGCCGTTTTGATGAAGAGCGCGGCACGGGAGGTTCCGTTCAATTTCGACGAACCATTTCTGTCGCTGCTCGTCGAGCGGAAATCGTCGAGCATCCTGTTCGTGGTCCGGCAAACTCGCATGAAGGAGGATTGAAGTGGGGATCCAACCAGTTGGACTGATCTCTGCGCGGATCTCGCGGACAATCAAGGCCCTTCGATTTGACCAGCCTGTTCAAGTAAGCCCGTTTGTACCAACCCGATATGTATTGTTGTAAAAGCCTTCCCGCTTCATCCGCTTTTCACATTTCAACCGCCGCGACTCGCTAACTTACCCATTCCACTGTTCGACAAGGTCATGGTCGTGCCGCTCGGCTCACTCACGAGGACACAAACGTACCAATGGCTTCACCCGCGACCTTCACCGATCTTTTCGAACGGATACTCCGGAGTGGTTTGCTCCCGGAAGGCACGATAGCCCAAGCGCGCATCCCCTTCGACGCCCCACCCGTCGAAGCCGCAAGAATCTTGGTGAAAAATCGATATCTCACGCCTTTTCAAGCCAAGACGCTTCTCACGGGTGAAGCCCGGTCTTTCTTTTTGACGCAGCGCTACAAGCTCTTGGAACATCTCGGTCGCGGCGGGATGGGCGATGTCTACCTCGCCGAGCACCTCCTCCTCCGCCGCGTGGTCGCGATCAAAATCATCCTCACGACCGGTTACGAGAACGACAAACTGGCGACACCGGGTGCGATCGAACGATTCTTCCGCGAAGCCCGGGCGGTGGCCACGCTCGACCATCCGAACGTCGTCCGCGTATTCGACATGGATCGTACAGCCATCGGCCCCTGTCTGGTGATGGAATACGTCGACGGCACCAACCTCCACTCGCTGATCAAAAAGTTCGGCCCGATGCCGGTCGCCCGTGCGGTCGACGCCACCCGGCAGGCCGCGGCCGGTCTGGAGCACGCCCACCGCGCCCGACTCATCCACCGGGACGTGAAGCCGGGGAACCTATTGCTCGACAGAATGGGGACGGTGAAAGTCGTCGACCTCGGATTGGCGCGCCATAAAGATGCGGCCCTCAACGACGGTCTGACGGGCATGTACGACGACAACCGCGTGATCGGGACGGCGGGATTTCAAGCGCCCGAGCAAGGCCTCGACAGCGGCAACGCCGATGCCCGGTCGGACGTGTACAGTCTCGGGGCATCGCTCTACTTCCTCCTCACCGGCCAAGTCCCATTTCCCGCGGGCAGCATCTCGAACATCCTCTTGGCCCATCAGATCAAGCCCCCTCCCCATGCGACCGAATTGAACCCCGAAGTGCCCGAGGAGCTTTCGCACGTCATCGAGCGGATGATGGCGAAGCGGCCCGCCGACCGACCCCAAACCATGGAGATGACTTGGGCCGAACTCGAGCCTTGGGCCGAAGAATCTTTGCCGCCCCCTTCGATTGCGGAAATGCCCAAACATCCGCCGTCGGCCTACCGGTTGGGCCTTTGTCCGCCACCGACGGATTCGATGCCCCAAGTGACCAAACTCTTCAACGAAGAACGCCCCTCCAACGGGCTCGCTTCACGCAGCCATATCACGATGCCGGTCGGGGCTGCGGACACTCCGCAAAGCTATCGCACGCGGGGGGACGACTCGCTTTCAAAACCCCCGAAGAGCAGGAGCGCACGGCAAGTCATCCCGGATTCCGACGAGGATTTGGCACCGGTCCAACTGCTCGATGACGAAAAGAGTTCGGGCGGTACGATCTCGGCCGCGCTCCTGAAGCCATTGTCGCGGAGGACCCTATTGCTGGGTATCGGCGGTGGTTTGGTGGCTTCGGCCGTGTCGGGCGGGGCCTACTGGTATCTGTCGGGGTCCGGCCGCAGAGTCGTCCCGATCGATCCGAGCGGAGGTCCGATCACGACTCCACCGACGACACCGGCCGCGGTTCCCACGAAACCCACACGGCTGTCCGGCCTGGTGATCAACGGCAGCGGCTCCTCGTTCGTGAAGCGCGCGATGGATCGGTGGGCCGATAAGCACCTCGAGAAAACGGGAGTGCAGATCAAGTACCTTTCGACGGGTTCCGAGAAAGGGGTTTCCAGCTTCATGGACGGGACGAGTGATTTCGGGTGCACGGAAGCGTTTTTGAGCGATGAGCAGACGAAGAAAGCGGAAGCCGTCCACATTCCCCTCGCGCTCGGGGCGGTCGTGCCCACCTACAACCTGCCGGGGCTCGTCACGAAGAAGGGTTTGAATTTCACGGGGCAAGTGCTCGCCAACATCTTCGCGGGTGAAATCAAGCGCTGGAACGACGACGCCATCGCCTCGTGTAATCCGGATATCAAGCTCCCCGATCTGCCCATCAAAGTCGTCGTGCGCAAAGACGGCAGCGGTACGACGGCCGTGTTCACCGAGTATCTCTCGAAAGCGAGTCCGCTCGCATTCGCCAAAAAAGTCGGCCATGGGACCACTGTGAATTGGCCGAAAGAACTCGTGGGCTTGACGCTCGCAATCAAAAACGACGGGATCGCGAGCGCCGTGAATCAGACCGAAGGGGCGCTCGGGTATGTCGAGTTGATTTACGCCAAAGAAAAGTTGTTGAAGTCCGGGCACGTGCAGAATCAAGGCGGGCGGTACATCGAGCCGGACGTCAAATCGGTCACCGCGGCCGCCGCCGCCCTCCGCGTCCTGCCGGACGACCTCCGTTTCTCTTTGACCGACATGCTCGGCGACTCGTCATACCCCATCGTGGGCTGCGCTTGGGCGGTTTTCCACGCCCGCTTGACCGATCTCAAAAGCGGCATGGAACTGGTCGAATTCTTCCGGTGGGTGACGCACGAAGGACAAGAAATGCTGGCGAACTACCACTACGCCCCGCTGCCGGCCCAGTGGATCCCGGTCATCGACAAACAATTGAGCTCCGTCACCGTTTGATCGTTCCCCCTTTCGGGGGCTTGACCTCTTTCGGGATCGGCGGGGGCGGTGCCAACGATTTGGGATCGACCCCCTTCGGTTCCCCGACCATCCGCTGTTCCATCACCACCCTCGACTTATCCCCGTCGTGCAACGCGACGACCCGGTTCGTTTCTCCGATGCCTTTCACGAGAGTGATAGTCGTCTCCAGCCGCTTGCCTTTTTGCTTGTCGTCGGTCATCGACGAAACCAGCTTCGCGCCGGGCCGGCCGAGCGGATCCTTCCCGAACGATTCCACGGTCGTTTTCACACGGACTCCGGGCGCGGGATCGTATCCCCACGTCCGGCCTTGTTTGGAATTCAGTCGGAGGAGCGGTTGCCAAATGATCGGGGCCGATTCTTCACCCGGCTTCGCGCTGTCGATCCCGACTTCCACGTACCAGTCCGTCGCCCGGAGCCTCAGGGCTTCGAGCACGCGAATGTTCGGCGTATTCAACGGCACCGGTTTTCCGATCCAAGCCACCTCTTCATCGACGTCCGGGAAATTCGCTGCCCCGGTGGCGATGCCCGCTTGGAGTTGCACGGTCCGCAGCACGAGATCGGCGCCCAGCCGATAGTGCAAACGGGTGACGGCATGTTCGATCGGTTTCGGCTTGGCGCCCGGCTTCGCCGCGAGGGCTTTGACCGGCGGCGGCGGTGGTTCGGTATACACCACCCGGACCGCACCCCATTCGCGATCGGTCGTCAGCGGGAAGTAATCGGACGTGAGCCGTTGGATATTCGGATCGCCCGCGTCGGGGTCGAAATACTTGGCGTCTTCCAGTTGGAGAACCGGCGTCGCACCTCTCCCGTAAAAGTTCCCCTGCACGCACAGTTCCGGTTCGTCGGCGGGGAGGCGTTCGAAATCGGCGGGCAGCATGGCCGCGCGGACTTGGAAATTACCGCTGTCGGTGCCGGTCTCGAATTTGATGGCCTTCGCGCGCGGATCTTTGGGCAGCACATAACCGGTCAGGATCAACCGTTTGAAGGCATAACGTTCCTCCGCCTCTTTGGAGTCCGTGCGGTACTCGCTCGCCAACTGTTCGGCCGTGACCCGTATCGGCTTCGATTCGGGCGGGATCGGGGGAAAACGGAGCAGGTCGGCTTCGTATTCTGCGATTAGTTTGGTGGAAAGCAATTTCACCGCGGGGGTGCCGTTGCCGGCGCCGGGGACTTCGTCGAGAGCGCAGTTGTCGATCCGCACCGTCTGCCATTCGCGACCGGAGCAGGTCCCTCCGATGGTCACGCGGTCGCCGTTTCGAATGGTGTCGAGCGGTTTACTTTTCGAGGTCAGAAATCGAAACGTGAGGTTGACAATCGGCGTCGTCGTCGGGGCGATCATCGTGATCGTTCCCGCATCGCGGTCCGTCGAAAAGACGATCCCATCGATCAAGACGGGCTTGCCGAGGTACGGCTCGTCGGCCGGCGCGGAGAACCGGACCGCGACGGCGTTGATAAGCCGCCCGGCCAAGGAGTATGTCCCGCGTACCGCCACGGGTCGACCGGGGATCGGCCGGAGTCGGGGCGGGGTCAAAGGGACCGACGTACAGCCCCCTAGGAGTGACATCGGGAGTTCGGGTGTTTCGCCGAAGACATTGGCGTAAGCGGGGAGCTTTGCCGTGATTCCGCCGATGAGCCGGTCCCCGCCGGCCGTGGCCGTCTGGAATTCCAAGACCGTACCCGAGAACGATAAACAGTTCCCTCGCACTTCGAGCAATGTCTTGGCGTACTTGGCGTCGGTGCCTTTGGGGTCGTCGGAATATTCCAGGAACAATCGGTCGGCGTTGATGGAGATCGCCTCGGGCACGACGATTTCGGGCAGTTTAACGATCGGCGACTCGACGGGGGGAAGAGCGGGCGGCGGTTCGGGCTTCTCGTCTTCGAAAGGCTCGACCACTTTTTTTGGCGGTGGGGTTTTGCCCATGAACGCGAAATAGTAGCCGCCGGCGCCGGCGAACAGAAGTAGGATCATCACCGAGACGAGAATGAGTGTTCGCTTGCGATTGCGCGCGGGCGTCGATTCGTCCGGTGTTTGTTCGGACTGCTCGTCCGGATATTCTCCCGACCGGTCGGCGGGCAAATCCGCGGCTTGATCCGAATACCATGCGACGCCGTTTTCCATCGGGATCACGATCGTGGCACCGCACCGGACGCACTTGGCCCGGCGGTTCCCGAAGGCGTCGTTCGCTTGATGGGCCTAGTGGCACCCCGGGCAGGTGAATTGAATCATCGTGGCGTTCCTCGGTCCGGCGGCGCCGGTTCGGCCAAGGGTGTCTCCCCGTCTTGCTGAACTCCGGCTTCCGCTTCCGCTCGCTCGTGGGGGAACTGGTAGCCGGTCGCCTTCAACTTGCTCGCGAAATGCTGCATGACGAGTTCGGTGTGTTCGTCGTTGTGATCGTCCTGCGTGAGGGCCTCCTCTTGGGTCGGCAAGCGGATGAACAAGCCGCAACTCGGGCACACGACGAGCAAGTCGAAGCCGGATTTGGAATACCGGAGCATGTCGCGGCAATGGATGCACTTGTAAAAATAATGCCGGGGGCCGTCCTCCTTGCGGGCGAGCAGCCAGTACAGGGCCGCGAGCCAGAGCAACGATTCGACGAGAGTGGCCGTATAGAAGAATCGCTTGGGGCTGGCCGAATTGATCGCGGACGTTTTGGTGGCTCCCCAGAATCCGCCGCCGCCCTGTTTGCATTTGCAAGCCATCGACGGCCTGCCCGCCAAGTCCTTGTTGTAGGGCATTTCCTTCATACATTTGTCGCAATGCATGAATTTGAATTCGGCTTCTTCTTTCGCTTTCTCCGCGCTCGTCACGGCCGATTTCGGTACGAGTACTCGATGCGATGCCGAAATGGCGAGACCGAACAGGATGATCGATATTAAAACCTGCAGCCATTTCTTGCCGAGGTTATCGAAGATCCGTTTCCCGAGCGACTTCCGCGATGCCATTCAATTCCTCCACCCGGTCGAAACGAGACCCGCAACCGATCAATCGACATACTGGGCTCGCTGGCCTTCGACCGCGGTGAGCATGCGGCGGAATGCGATGGCATCGACTTCCTCCCGGATGAATTTCACACTGCCGTCGCAGAATAAGGCGTTGCAGCCGCCCCCGTGGAAGCTGAAGGGTTCATCGTTGGGTCCGCAATCGTTCGTGGTCCAGAAGCAACTACCCGAGCCGCCGAACGGCGTCGAATTGTTGTTGATCAAATTCCCCCGGAAGTTCGAAAACGGCCCCCGGACGACCCCCGTGGAAGACGGTTCGGCCCAACGCCACGATTGCCGGGCCAGATTGAAGACCTCGTCGCCGGCGCCGCTGAAAACGGCGCTGTACGCGGACGGGTTGTACTGCGTCGGCCGGAACTGCTCGCCGCGACCGACGCATTCGACGATCATGATCGTGTTGCTGGAGCCATCTTGGATCCAAGAATGATCGTTCGAGCTGGCTGTGGAGTTCGCGGTCGGCGGGATATAGCGGAGGGCGCCGAGATCTTGCAGGATCGGCGTATTCCGGCGCGTGGCCAATGTCCCGTCGACCATGAGCACGGCGGCGACCGGCATGTAGTCGGTGTACCCGTAGCCGAACGCGTCGACACCCGAGCCGGAGCGGACGGGGTTGGTGGGGCAGAGAAGCGCGGCGAGCCGGTTTTTGACGGCGGGCCGGTTGATCGGGTCGTTGTACGCGACGCCGAACGTCAGGGTCAATTGTTTGGCGACGTCGTCGGCTTCGATATCGGGGAGAATCGACGTGAACGTGGATTTCGTGTCGAAGATTTGAACGGCCGTGCCATCGCCGATGAAATCGGTCCAAGTGGTCCCGGAGGTCGGCAGGCGTTTGGTGCGGGACTCGTAGCTGGCCGTCGCGATACCCATCTGGCGCATGTTGTTACTGCACTGCAATCGAGACGCGGACTCGCGCGCCCGTTGAATCGCCGGCAGTAGCAAGGACACGATGATACCGATGATCGAAATCACGACGAGCAGTTCGATCAGGGTGAAGCCGAGCCGACGGGCGGCGCGCGATGGCATGGGTGGATCCCGTGTCGAAAGGGAGAGGGGCGAACATGAACGGACCCCGACCGTCGGCCCGGAGGCGAACGGTCGGGGTGGAGTTCCAACGCGGAGCAAGCCCGTCGGAAAGTTGTCAGGACGCGGCGTCAGTCGATGTAGGTCGACTTCAGGCCTTCGGTCGGGGTGATCAAGTAGCGCATCTGGACCGGGTCGATGTCTTCGCGGATGAACTTGACGCTGCCGTCGCCGAAGAGGCAGTTGGCCCCTTGGTTGTGGAAGCTGAAAACCTCGTCGTTCGGCCCGCAGTTATTCGTACCCCATGGGCAAGGCGTGCCCCCGCCGAAGACCTTGCTGTTGTTGTTGATGACTTTCAAGTTCGGGGTGCCGTAGGTTGCACCCGGAGGGCCCGAGACGCCGTTGGCGCTGTCGCCTTCGGCCCAGCGGTAGCCGACCCGCTTGGTGGTCGCCGCGGTCCATGTGCCGGGGGCAGGACCCGTGACTTGAACGTCGTCGTACTTGACGGTGTTGAATGTTTCGCTGCGGCCGACGTCTTCGGTGAAAAACATGGTGTTGCTGAGGCCGTCGACGATTTCGCCTTGGTTCGGGCCTTCGCCGCCGCGGGCGCGGCGTGTGAGATCATTGGTAATCGGGTTGACGAAGGGAGTGCTCAAGTCGGCCGAAGTGAACGTGCCGGCCGTGGCGTAGACGAAGAAGCTGCTGCGGTTGTTCTTGAGCGTCAACGCGCCTGCCGAGCGGACGTTCGGGCCGGAGGGGAGGCGGACGGGACCGGTACCGCTCGGGTTGATGTCGGTGTAGCCGATCGGCATGTAGTCGGTGTAGCCGAAGCCGAGGGCGTCCACGCCGCTCGACGGGCGAACCGGGTTGGTCGGGCAGAGGAACGTGTTGATCTTGTTCCTGGCGGCGCCCGCGTTGCCGGCGTCGGTGTACGGCTTGTTCAAGTCGCCGAACTGGTCGTACACGTCCTTGGCTTCCAAGTATGGGAGCAGGAGAGTGAACGTGCTGTGCAGCGTGAACGTCGCGGCGTCGTTGGTCGTGCCGTCGGCCGCGACGACTTCGCCGGCGCTCGGGAAGCACTTGTTCGTGTCGTGGTACGTGTGCAGGGCGATGCCCATCTGCTTCATGTTGTTGCTGCACTGCATCCGGGCGGCGGCTTCGCGGGCCTTTTGGATGGCCGGGAGCAAGAGGGCCACGATGATGGCGATGATCGCGATGACCACCAGCAGTTCGATGAGCGTGAAGCCCTTTCGAACGCGAGACGACAAACGCATGGAGTACATCCTTTGGGCACCGTCGCCGCGATACCGACCGACAACACATCGGGCTGAGAGCACGCGGCGATAGTAGGAAATAGCGCGGGTCTGGAAAAACCGAAACGACAAAATTGATGAAGGAGCGATGAAGCTTTGGGCGTCGTCGGAGTAGCTCGGCTACAACCGCCGCCCGAGCGTGCCATTGCGTCGAATTGCATTCTTAGGTCGCAAGAAATTGTTTTTGCCGACTCGCGCTTCCTTCACATCTCAATACGCTATCTATTCGACAAGGGTTCTTAATAGAATAACATTCTTCGTCGATCCGTCACCCATACAAACGTGGATGGATCGTTAAGAGGTTTCTACACTTCGTAACTTCACGCCTTATTCACACCAACAATCTTTGCGAGTGTGTAGCATACGCCACTGTCGGGAAACAGTCCCTTCGCCGAGGTCATCCTCTCCGATTTCCAACGATACGGTGCTCTGCGTATGGAAGGTGAAAAGCCCGCGGAGGAAGCGATCGCGTTGCTCTCCGCTCCCGCTCCGGAATGGTCCGGCACCCCGGGACCACTCTCGGGGAAACCCGTCTCCTACTCGCAGCGCCCGCCCGCGCCGATTCCTTTGAACCAGCCCGCAGACGATGTGAATTACCGGAGCGGTGAAGAGGCGCTGCGCCGGGGGGACTACGAAAGGGCCGTGTCCGAGTTCACGCGGTGCGTGCTATCCAATCCGTCGTTCACCGGTGCCTTCGCCCGGCGAGCCGAAGCTTGGAAAGCACTCGGTCGCTACGATTCCGCGGCCGCGGACCTCACCCACGTGTTGCAAATCCACCCGACCGACGAACGCGCCGCCGCCGGTCGCGGTCAATTGCTTTCCTTCAACGGCCGCTACCGGGAGGCCAGCGACGACTACTCGGCGGCGATCCAACAGAATGCGACCAACCCGAGTCACTACCTCGGCCGGGGCCAAGCCTACAGCCGGCTGAGCGAATTCCCGGCGGCCGTCGCGGACTTTTCGAGGGCCATCGACTTGGCGCCGGGCAACGCGGTCGCCTACTTGGAGCGGGGAACGGCCCTCTTGCAATGCGATCGGGGACTTGGGTCTCGCGGCGTCGGACTTGAGCCGGGCGATCCAGCTCAATCCCTTCCTCGGTTTGGCCTACTCCCGACGGGCGGAAGTCCACGATAAACTCGGTCACCGCGATCTCGCCACGGCCGATTTGAACGAAGCCGTGCGGTTGGATCCGACCAACGCTATGCTTTTGGCGGCCCGCGCCGAAGCGCTGGCCCGAGCGGGTGCGGCGTCCGCGGCCCAAGCCGACTATGCGGCCGCACTGCGTTTGGAACCCAACAACGCGCGCTTGTGGGGCGACTTGGGGCAATTGCACCGCGGCGCGGGGCGATGGGACGAAGCCGAGCGAGCGTTCACGGATGCGATCCGATTCGATTCCGCCGGCATCGATTGGCTCTTGGCCCGAGGGGATGTCCGTTTCTCGCTCGGCAAATGGGATCCGGCATTCGCCGACTATTCCGATGCTTCCCGGCGTCGCCCGGACAGCGGCCCGGCCCGGTTGGGTCTCGGTCGCGTGTACTTGGCCCGCGCGGATCACGAGTTGGCCGCGCGGACTCTCGACAGGGCGATCGAGCTCGACGGAAGCTTGGCCGACGCGTATTTCCAACGCGCTCGCTGCCACGATCACTTCCGCAGTTTCGAGCCGGCATTGAGCGATGCGTCCCACGCTTTGGAATTGAATCCCAATATGATCGATGCGCGCCGGCTGAGGGCCGAACTGTGCGTCCGATTGGGGCGCTCCGAAGAAGCCTACGACGACTTGGCCCAACTGATCCGTCAGGTCCCGAACGACGCGCTGGTCTATTTCCTCCGGGGCAAACTGGAAGCGAGCCGGGAGCGCTTCGATTCGGCGGTGCGCGACCTGACGATGTCCTTGAAACTGGACCCTCGGAATTCCGATGCCCGAGCCGAGCGGGGACTGGCCTACCGGCGGCTGCATAAGAACTGGTATTCCCTCGTCGATTTTGTCCAAGCCGTCCAAGCCGATCCGAAGCACTCGGCGGAATACATGGTCCAACGCGGCATCGTGGCGGGTGCGCGGAAGCAATACAATCGGGCCATCGCCGATTTCGCCGTGGCGTTGCAACTGAATCCGAACCACCAAACGGCCGCGCGCGGACGCGGCATGGTCACGGAACTCCGCGCTATCGCCGAGGCGAAAACGTCGGGCGGCGAACCGGCCTCCCGGGAGGTTTTGAGCGCCGCGAACGACATTTTAGGCACGTTGGATCTGGGCATTCGGCGCAAGCAGCGCGCTTCAAAAAAACGTTCGGGCAAACTGGGCACCGCGAGAGTAGCCGCGACCAAAATCGCGTCGAGTCGGCGCATCGCAGTCGAACCCGTGGAGTCGGTCGAGTCGAATGTGGCCAAGCAGATGCTCCAGCCGGTGGGAAACGATTATCCGGTGGAGGAACAGGCCTCGGAGGTCGCAAAAGCCAGCCCTGCTCCACCGGCGAAGCCAACTCCGGAGCGCACGCCCCAATTGCCCGCCGGTGCGGCGAAAGCCCACGGGCCGCTGACGGGGGCCATGAGCGCATTCAAACCCGGGACGGGGGTGCACAAGGCCGCGCCGGGGACCGGGTTTCCGCCCGGATTCAAAATCAAAGGCACGGGCACGTTCAAAACCGTCGGGCAGAAAGAATCGAAGAAGGGTGGGTTCTTCGGCGGTCTCTTCGGTAGCGCCGATCAAAAGAAAGTCGGTGCGAACGTCGTCGTGGCCGCGAAACCTTCGAAGATGGACGCCGAAGCGCTGAAGAAAGCCCGTCGGGACAAAATCAAGCACCACGTCAAGATCGCCATCATCCCAATCGGATTGATCGCCGTGTGCTTCTCGCTCTATTCGCAGCTTTCCGGACCCGACATCGAAGGGGCCGTGCGCGACGGCCATGCGGCGGGGTACCCGGTCAGCGCCTCGATGACGGCGGAAGATCTCCACGGTCAATTCGTCAGGGACAGCGCGGGCAGCGCGAAAAAATACGACGAGCAATACATCGAAGTGAGCGGCAAAGTTCGGAAGGTGATGAACACGAAGACGTCGATCGGTTTTGTATTGGCCACTTCGCACGAGAAACTCGGAGTCGAGTGTCGCCTTCTGCAGCGCGAGGACCTCGACGGAATCAAAGAGGGCGATCAAATCACCGTTCATGGATCGGGTGCTTCCCGACCCAAACCGGATCATAACGTCGTCGTCGGCATTTGCAAAGTCCGCCCGAAATAAGCGTGTCGTGGGGCGCGATCAACCGAATCACCACGAGGCCTCTCCTATGGTCGTCGACGGTCAGCTCATCGCGGATACATCGGAAGGCTCGGCGCGTGCGAGCGACCCGTTCCTTCCAGCGGACGACGCCGACATTTCGCCCGCGTGGCTCGGTCGGTACGAATGGCTCGCCGTCCGGGAAGCCTCGCGATTCTATTCCCGGTTCCCGGGCTGCCGCGACGACTTATTGCAGGAATGCCGGATCGCATTGTTGCGCGCGAGCGAAATGTTCGACGCCGAGCGGGGTACGCCATTCTCGGCGTACGCGGCTCGCATCGTCAGCCGGGCCGCGCAGAAATTCGTCCTGCACGAGTGTCGCCGTGGATTCAGCGGATGCGCCGCGGCGCGCTTCGACAGCCCGCCCACGGTGATCGCGGCGGCGCCCGATAGCGGCGGTACCAAACCGCCCCTCGAATTGGTTGCCGACGAATACAAACGGCCGACGCATTGGTCCGATCAGCGGTGGTCCAAAATATTCCAGTGCCTTTCCGAATCCCAGCAGCGGGTCGTCCGCTTGCGCCTCTTCAAAGATTTGACGAATCGCGAGGTCGGCGAAATTCTCGGCTTCCGGGAATCGCGGGCGAGCTTTTTGTGGCAGCAAGCGCTCCGGCGACTCCGCGAGAATCGTATGGTCGTCGACGAGTATTGAGCGGTCGCCGCGCCGACATCACCTCTTGGGCGGGAGGGGATTGGGATAAATTTCGCAGCTGAGATCGTACCTCCGATTCGATTGATTATTACTGATAGCAATGACTACTAAACGAGGGGGCGGGATACAAATCAGAAGCGCGAAAAGCGAATTATCAAACTACGCTGCGAGTTGAAGGCTGCAATCGAACGAGATGGTAAAAAATTGCGGGCGATGCTTGTCTTGCCCACTTTGCATTCGAAACAATAATCGGTCCTAGCTACTGATCCGCAGGTAGTCAGCGTTGTA
>JAYTBD010000674.1:0-3423 GCA_043737155.1 Fimbriiglobus sp.
CTGGCTTTCTTCGAAGGCTTTACGCACGAGCAGATCGCCGCCGCCTTGGAGTTGCCCCTCGGCACCGTGAAAACGCGCATTCGACTCGGTATCATCCGGTTGCGGGATCGTTTCCGCGATCAAGAAACAGGTTCGGAGAACCCATCGTGACCCGAGCGACGCCGACCGGGGAGCAGATCTGCGACCTCGCCGCGCAATTCGTGGCGGGTTCGATGACCCCCTGCGAACTCGCCGATTGGGAGTCGACTTTGCTTGACACCGACTCCCCTCAATGCAACGCATTGGCGGGATTCGAATCGGCGTTGCTCGAAATTGCCCGCTCCATCGCCCCTGTCGAACCGCCCGCGGAGATCCGGGTCGGACTCCTCGGTGCGATCGCGCCGCCCGAGGGGTTCGTGTTCCGCTTCGCGGACGATGCGTCCTTTCGCCCCACGCCGATACCGGGGGTGAGCTTCCGTTTGCTGCACCGCGATAAGGATCGCGATGTCATCACCTGTCTACTGCGGCTCGCCCCCGGCTCGCGGTTGCCCGCCCACAGCCACCGGGGTGCGGAAGAATGCATCGTGCTCGAAGGCTCGGTACTCGTCGGTCATACGCGGATGCGGGCCGGGGATTACCAACGCGCCGAGGCCGACAGCGAACACGTCGAACAATGGACCGATACCGGGGCGTTGGTTTACCTGAGCGGGCCGGAAGACTTGTTCATGCAAGGGTAATCGGGGCGAGTATTTCCAACACTCCGATGGCCGGTCGGTCCCCGGTGAAGATGATCCCGAGCCGACCATAAGTGATGATTGGTTCGGCGAGACCGAACCACTCGCACAACTTCGGGCACGGCAGCACGCGGAAAAAACGGACGGGTTGGATCGAACGCAACACATCGTTTCGGATCAGTACCCGGCCGAGTGGAGTTTCACCGGCGACGATTTCATTGCGCACATTCTCGGACAACGCCGCCAAGTCGACTTCGATGATTCCGAACTGCACGACTTCGCCGGTCTCTTTGAGGGAGAGCAGAATCTTCCGACCGTAACTCTCCCCGTCGCGTATCGACTCGAGCACCGTCACATTCACCGGCTGGCCGTAAAAGCCTTCGACCGTCACGGTCATGTGGTGAGTATGCACCAAGAGTTGTCGGTAAGGCTCCGGCATCTCGTCGGGGGTTACCGCGAACAACTTGGGACGGTCGTCGCCGTCGGGGAAGAGGGCATATAAGTCTTCGGCAGTCGGAGTCGAATTCACGTTCGGGAACCCCGGTGTCTTGCTGCCATGATCGCGCCCTGTTCCTATTCCAATCTCATACCGCCGACACACTGCACTCTTACCAGGAAGCTTCCCATGCATTGGCGATCCACATTCCTCGCCGGTTTCCTCGCGGCCGGATTCGTACCCGCTGCGGAACCGTTGAAAAATGCCGCGACCCCGGAGCAGATTAAGGATTTGGGCTTCGACCCATACGATCAGTCGAAAGTGCCGCTCGAAGTCGAACCGCCCGCCGATTTCAAAGGGAAGAAGATCGTCCTCGTCGCCGGCAGCAAAAGCCACGGCCCCGGTGACCACGAATTCTTCGCGGGCACGGCCGTCCTCGTGAAGCTCTTGAAGCAAACCCAAGGAGTCTGGCCCGTGATGGTCCGCGACGGTTGGCCCAAGAACGAGAAGATCTTCGACGGCGCGGCCGCGCTGGTGTTCTACATGGATGGCCGCGGCGGGCACCCCGTCGTGCAGAAAGATCGGCTGAAGCTATTGCAAAAACACATCGACGGCGGCGCGGGTTGGGTGAACTTGCACTACGCGGTCGATTACGAACCCAAACACGGCGAGACGGTCGTGTCGTGGATGGGCGGATACTACGATCCGCGCACGAGCACGAACCCTCACTGGGACGCGAACATCCGCACGCTGCCGAAACACCCGATCACGCGCGGCGTCAAGCCGTTCGAAATCCGGGACGAATGGTACTTCAACATGCATTGGATCGGTGACGCGGCCGACGTGAAAGACGCCAAGAACGTCACGCCGATTTTGCAAGCGCTGCCGCCCGACAACACCCGCGGAACGGCCGATGCGAAGAAGCACCTCGGCCGCGTCGAGACGATGGCGTGGGCGTACGAGCGCGAGAAGGGGCGGGCCTTCGGTTTCACCGGCGGCCATATGCACCGCAACTGGGGCGACGCGAATTTCCGCAGGACGGTGGTGAACAGCATCCTGTGGTCGGCGAACGTCGATATACCCGAGGACGGGGCCAAGGTGGAGTTTGATGCGATCGATCTGAACCGCAACCTCGACAAGAAGGATCAACCGTTCAAGAAAATACTCCCGCCCGAAGTGAAGAAGTGAGTTATTCCCGCGCGACCCGGGCGTGGTAGATGCCGACCCGCATCCGACGCGGTTCGGCATGCGGGTGCGCGGGGAAGTGCAGAATCTCGCTGTCGCCGAGTCGCTTTAGGGGGGCCAATCCGCGTTTCTCCGCTTCGATGGCGACATGCATGTATTCGTCTTCGGGCAGGGCAATTCGGAATCCGTCGGACAGATGCTGCCAACGGTGCTGCATCGGTTGGCAGCGGTACCCGAGTCCGAAGACGACCCGCTCCTCGCCGCGCTCGTAGAGCGTCATGTCGGCGTGGAACATCGCCAACCAGACGACCCAGTGGTCGCCGCCCACGGCCTCGCATTTCGATTCCAATAGCACGGGGGTCATCACCCCGCACTTCTCGTCGATAATCGATCGGACATTCGATGGCGAAGGCCATCCGTAGCGGGCCGTCGCCCCCGCGAGTAGCAACAAACCACCGAGTAGAATCGCGACCGGTTCCCGACGCCGCGGGATGCGACCGAGCAGCGGGACGAGTCCGACGAGGGCGGCCGAGGTGGTCACTGCGGTCGTCGCGGCCAAGAGATAGCGCGGGTGGTAGAGGTTGTGCACGGTCCATTCGCGTGTGCCGAGGATCGCGATTTCGAGCGACGCGGTCAGCAGCGCCGGAAGCACCGCTCGCACGGTACCGCCCAGGACGCGGCGTTCGAATAGCAAACCGGCGACCAACCCGATTGCGCAAAGCCCGCCCAGCCATGCGGCGTACTCGTCCATCCGCGGCAGCTCGGCCGTGGCACAGATCAGCTTCCACCACGTCTCGGACCACTCGCCGGGGGGAATAGCGTCCGAGGGTGTGCTTTCGATTGTCGCGTTCGCTTCCCGGACTTGCAGCATCAGCAACAGGATGACGCCCAAAGCCAGCCAGACGAGCGGTGCCGCGGACAGGGAGCGCGGATCGAACAGCGGGCGGAAGAGGGTGCGCCACCAACCGTGTCGGCGCGTCGGGGCGCCGGGACCGGTCTTCGCCCACGCCCGGAAAACGACGAGCGGCCCGAGGAACAGCACCGCGCCGATGTACTGCCAATGGGCGATTATCAAAAAGAAGCCGCACC
>JAYTBD010000675.1:0-3404 GCA_043737155.1 Fimbriiglobus sp.
GCCAGCATGAGCGATACTCCAAAGGCGGGGAGAGGAGGAGAAGGCGGGATTCGACTTATCTACAAGCTACCCGCGCGGTTGGGGCGACGCAATGGAAAAAACGAAGGGGCTACTGATTATCGCTGCCGCGTTCGCTTTCGTCGTGCTCCGGAATACTCCGGGGAACGTTCGATCTCCGATCGACGAACGCGGCGAGCAGAATCATGAGCAGGCCCGCCGCGGAAAGCGTGCCGAAGGCGATGCTCGACACCATCATGTAGTGCGTGAGCTTTTCGGGAGCGAGTCCCTCGTCCCGATGCATCGCGAAGATGTATTCGTTGACGACACTGCCGGCGAGGCGGGCGAGAATCAGCGTCCCGCACCCCCAGAGGAAGGAGGAACATCCCGGCTTTTTTCGACTTCCCCATCAGGATGATCGCCATCAGGCCGCCGACGAGGCAGACGATCAGGAATGGCGTTTGACCCAAGAGCGACAGGAGAATGTTGACGGTGTTCATTGCGATAGCTCCGGGGCCGGGAAGTACGGCATTCGCTCCAGCTTACGCCCGGCCGAAGATCATCGCAATGGCTTCGGGGACGCCGGCGAACGGCACCCGCGATTGCAGCAGCTTGTCGAGCCGATCCCGCGCTTCCATCGGCGATAACCCGAGCGACATCAGCGCTTGGTAGACCTCGTCGATCACCTGTCCGGTCGGGCCGGTCGCTTCGGTCGCGCCTTTCTTCTTGCCGGGCTTGTCCGTCGCAGGCTCCGCGACTTCGACCACCTCTCCCGGCACGTGCGCGAACTTCACCACCTTGCGTTTGAGCGTCGTGATGATCTGCTCGGCCATGGCCGGGCCGATGCCGGGGAGCGTCGTCAGCCATTTCGCATCCTGCCTACTGATGGCATCGGCGATATCGCGGACCGACCGGGCCATCGCTTTCAAAGCCTTCTTCACACCGATCTTTTCGACGGTGCAGAACAGCTCGAAGAACTCCAACTCCGCCTCGGTGCCGAAGCCGATCTTACGCGGGAGGAACCGCGTGCCCGATTGGTTGCCTTCGAAGTATTCGGCGATATGCAGGGTGATTTCTTCGCCGGCCTTCAACTGCAATTGCCGGCGGACCGCCTCGGCGATTTGAATCTGATACTCGAACGGCCCGAGTTGCAATCGGACGGCCTCGTCGTCGACGCGGACGAGCAGGCCGGTCATTTTCGTGATCATTCCGCCGAGTCCTCGTCCGTTTGCGGTTCGAACATCGCCCGATTCACCCCCGTGAAGGTCGCCCCGCGCGCCCCGTTGACGATGCTCTGGCTCGCGTAAAAGTGGCACAGGGCGATAGCTAACGCGTCAGCCACGTCGGGCGGTTCCGGGACGGCGCCGAGGCCGAGCTCGCGCATGATGGTGTATTGCATTTGCTCTTTCGAAGCGCGGCCGTGGCCTGTGATGAGCTTCTTGACCTGCGTCGCCGCGTAGCTGAGGACGGGGATACCGCGCTGCGCCCCCGCCAGCAGAAACGCCCCGCGCGCGTGGGCCATGAGGATGGCAGTCCGCGGGTGATCGTAGTGGGCGTAGAGCTGTTCGACGGCGATGGCCGCGGGCGCCCATTGGTCGATGACTTCGACGATGCCGTCGTACAGGGCTTTGATGCGCTCGGCGAAATCGGCTTTGACGCGCCCTTCGGACGAGCGCACCACGCCCGCCTCGGCGACGCGCGGCCCCTCGGGGGTGATCTCGATCACCCCGTAACCGGTGGTCTGCAATCCGGGGTCGAGCCCGAGGATTCGGCGGGGGTGGGTCATGCTCAGAGTGTATCACGGCGAGATGGCAGCCGAGAGACCGGGTGATAGGATGAGGAGTGTCTCACCGGCTGTAGCCCGAGGATCCGATGGGAAACGCGGACGTCATCGGGGAGCGCGGCGAGTCGATTGCGTTCACCCTTCTGACAAAGATCTGCCGGGCGGATGACACGCCGTATTTTTGGCCCCATCATCTCGGCGCGAAATGCGAGACGTTCGATTTTCTCGTCGAGCTCGTCGGCGCCGGAGAGCAGACGCCGTTCTTTTTCGTGCAGGTCAAATCCACCCGGAAAGAGTTCACAACAAGAGAAATTCCGAGACTCGTGGCCGGCGTATCTGCGGAGGACATCCGGCGCATGGTGAATTTTAATGCGCCGACCTATGTGGTGGGGATTCGCGAAGATCTGGAGCGGGGCTTCATCGTCTCGGTCCACGGTACAATGGACAAACCTATTTCCTCGATAACGACCGCTCACGAGGTGAATTGCAAGACGCTGAAGCGGCTTTGGGATGAAGTGCGAGCTTTCTGGGACAAGCGTGACATGGTGCGTACGGATTCCCATTTTCTGAACTGAGGTGTCGCCGTGACGGGTGAAGCAAAAGAGCGATTCATCGGGGAACGGGTCCGCGCACTGGCCACGGTTATCCTGACCCGACGGAACGATTTGACGATTGCCGAGACCAAGCAGAGCACCGGTTTGGATTTCCACGTTCATATCGAACGCGAAGACAAACCCATGCGCCTGTCGCTCGGCATTTTGCTACGGGGCGTCTCGGGTCCAATGACCCCGGAGGGCGCCGACCGCGTTCTCGGACCCACGATGGGGCAGTTCCAAGGGATGCGGAACTTCACGTATCCCGTGTGTCTTTTTTTCTTCAGCATGCGGGATGAGAAAGCGTATTTCTCTTGGCTCGCAGAACCCGTGCTCGGCGAGAATGGTCCGAAACTCGTCCATCATGCCCGGGCTCACTGCGAGGAGCTGACCGACGAGCGACTCGACGGCGCCGTCGAGTCCGTGGTCGACTGGTACGACGCCGTCGAAACCCTGCTCATCGCCTGAGTTTCGCCCTCACTTCACCGGCGGGGCCACTTCGCGGATGAGCGCACCTTTGTCTTCGCTCAGCACCAGCACCGAAAACTTCTCGATCGCTTGGCGCTCGGGCGTATTCACGCTGACGTAATCGAAGCGGCCGCGCAGGTCGATGTAGCCGTCCTTGTGGAACTTCACTTCGCCGTTGGCCAGCTTGGCGTACACCTTCACGTAGACCTTGGCAATGGCTTTGCCCGCGGCCGTGTCGTTCACTTTCAACTGGCCGTAGTTCTCGGTCACGCTCACCGTCATCGCCGTAGCGTAGTACGGCAGCGCCCGCGTCTTCCCAGCGGCGGTCACTTCGACGAGCACATTCCGATTGGCGAACTCCGCCGGCAGCGCGATGGTCGCCTTCGGTTGGTCCTTCGGCAGCTTCACATTCTTGCTGGAGTTCGGCCGGATGTTGGCGAACTGCCCTCCCGACTGTGTGACGAACGGATTCGTGCTGAAGAGCAATTCGACGTCCATCGGGTAGAAGTTGACCGTCGCGTTCTCCAAGTTCTGATAGGCGAGCAGGATATTCTTGCCGTCGA
>JAYTBD010000676.1:0-3395 GCA_043737155.1 Fimbriiglobus sp.
CGCCGGGGACCAGCTCCGCTTCCTCAACACCGCGCCGGTGCCCATCAACATCAACTACAGCAGCGACCTCGAGCAGTTCAACGCGAACCTGCCGCTCGCCGGGGACAAGAGTCTGAAGAATCCGTTGGAACCGCAGCGGGCCGTCATCACGTTCGCCTGCAACGTGCACGCGTGGCTGCAAGGCCGCATTCGAGTATTCGATCACCCCTATTTCGCGCTGACGGACGAGCACGGGAACTTCGAGATTCCCGATGTGCCCGTCGGCCGTTGGCGGATCGTCTACCAGCACGAACTCGGCTATCACAATGGCAAAGATGGGTTTCTCGGTTTCCCCTTCGAGGTGAAGAACGACCAATCCACTCTCCTGCTCGATCCGATCCGGTATCAATTTCCCGAACCGAAGTAAGCACTTATGACCCGCCTCCGCTGACCCTCACGCCCCCGCGATGATGATGAGCGGTCGCTTCGCAGGGTTCGGCTCCGCTTTGTGAATCAGCGCCCGCACCATCCACGGTACGTTGCCTTCGCCGAAGAGCAGGAAGCCGAGCGTCCCCGACAGTACGCTTTCGTCCGTCCAGCCGAAGTGGATTTCCGGAGCCCGTCCGACCTTCGCCATCTCGAGCGCCAACGCCGCGAGGGTGTGCGAGATGCTCGCGGCTTCGGTGATCCGCAGGATGTACCGCCCCTGCTCCTCGCGGACGTGGATCACCTGCTCCGGCACGAACTCGCTGGCGTCGGTCAATTCCACTTCCACGAACACGACCATCAGATCGCGCGGGATGCGATGCTCCCGGCGGATCGATTGCTCCTTCTCCGCGAGCGTGCGCCGGCCGGGCCGGTGCGGCACCAGGATCGTCAGTTCCAAATCGCGGATCGTGTCCCAGAGCAGCTTCGATTGGATATCGACCGGCTTGAACCCGGCGAAGCGCAGCTCGCGGCTGCGGGCAATCCGGGAGATGAACGATGTCAGCAGAATCGTCGCGATGAAGAACGACGAGATGAGCAGCCCGACCGGTTTCTCGATGACGATGGCCGCGGTCGTGTAGACGAAGATCAAACCGATGAGCACGTACGGGATCGCCACCCGGCCGCCGAACGATCCTTTCCCGGTGCGGTATTTCTCGATGACGGTCGCCACCGCGGCGCTGGTCATCAGCATCAGCACGCCGGTCGCGTAAGCGTCGCCTTGCGCGGTCACATCGGCTTTGAATATCAGCGTCACAGTCAAGTTCACCCCCGTGAGGAGGATGACGAGCGGTCGGACGGCGCGCGCCCACTCGGGGGCCATCCCGTAGCGCGGCAGATACTTCGGCACCAAGTTCAGCAACCCCGCCATGGCGCTCGCCCCGGCGAACCAGAGGATCACGACGGTGCTGATGTCGTAGACGGTGCCGAACGCGGGGCCGAACATCGGATTCAACGTCTGACCTTCGGGGCCGACCCCGGGCGCGAGCGGTTCGCCGTGCGCCAAGTAAGCGAGCGCCCGTTCGTGGGCACGGGCCTTCGGCTTCGGCTTCCCCTCGGGCCAGCTTTCGGGACGCACCGGTTTGCCGTCATCGTCGAAGTAAAGCAGGGCGTCCGGCGGTATGAGCGTGGCGACGACGAACGACGATCCCATCAACCCGGTGGACATGATGATCGCCGCCGTGAGCAGTAATTTCCTAGTACTGCGGATGCGGCCCTTCGGATGCGCCGGGTCGTCGGTGGCATCGCCGCGGATCAGCGGCATCACCGCGACGCCGGTCTCGAACCCGCTCAAACCGAGGGCGAGCTTGGGGAAGATCAAGACCACGACCAAGATCAGCGTGACCCAACCCCCGCCGGGTACGACGGTGATCGGCGATTCCGCAAGCACCCAATCGCCCGATTGGACCTTGCCCCACCAATCGTCCAAGATGCCGGGGTGTTCCGCGAGGTAGACGACGCCGGAACCGATGACGATGATGTTGAGCACGAGGTAAACGCCGACGATGCCGACCGCCATGCCGATGACCTCGCGGAAGCCGCGCATGAACATCGCGCCGAGCAGCATGAGCAAGAACGCGGTGACGCCGATCTGCTGCCAGTCCCAGCCGTGTGCCGCTTCCTCGTGGGGGAAGGGCCAGAGCGAATTTTCGATCAAGTGCTTCGCCGCGTCGGCGGCGGAGAGCGTCTTCGTGATCACGAAGTCGGTGGCGGCGAAGCCGAGCAGCGTCAGCACGAGGAGCTTCGCGCCCCAACCGCTGAACAATTTGGCGAGCATCCCGATGCTGCCTTGGCCCTCGTGCGAGCAGCGCGAGACGAAGGCGTACACGGGGTACGCGCCGAGAAGCGTGACGAGCACGAGCAAGATGGTGGCGAGCGGGGCCAAGCGGCCGGCGCTGTCGAAAGCGATCGAGGGTTGGTAGCCGAGGGTGCTGAAATAATCGACCCCCGTGAGGCACATCACCCAAAGCCAGAAGGATTGGTGGTGTTTGGGCCCGCCGGGGGGATGGGCGGGACCGGGGGTGGCACTCATGGCGGTGGGGGTGAAGGCGAGAGCGAAAGACCGGCGTCGCTCTCAAACGTTCCGGGCATTGTACGACGCCGCCGACCGCGTTCGCTACTTCGCCAGCGCGGCGACTTCGGCTTCGGTGATCTGCGTGAACGGCTTGCCGATTTGGGCGCTGATCCAACTCGCGATCGACGGGGTATACGGGTACGCGCCCTTCTTGAGCAGTTCGACCATGCGCAAATCGCGGGCGGAGCGCTCCTTCTGTTTGAAGTGGCCGTTTTCCTTGCGGGTGACCTTCCCGTTGGCCCGGGCGCGATCCATGCGGGTCGCGGTCGACATGCGGTCTGCCATCTC
The DNA here is from genome assembly GCA_043737155.1 of Fimbriiglobus sp. GTDB lineage: Bacteria > Planctomycetota > Planctomycetia > Gemmatales > Gemmataceae > JALHQU01. The sequence continues at coordinate 2,828 of JAYTBD010000676.1, forward strand.
AAAAGCCTCTGCGGGTCGCGGGGAGCCGATTTGTGAACTCCGGATTTTAGGGCGCCGGCTGCGAAAGGGAAGGCGGAAGTAGAAGCTTCATGACGGCGGCGGACAAAGGGGCCAAGCACGGCACCTACGCCCTGCGGCTGTTCCCGGAGATCGGGCCGCTCGACTCGGAGGCAGATGCAAACGACCGCGGCCAGAACCCCGATGCCCCTCGAAAGGGATTCGGAGATCGGACCGTGTTAACCGAAAAGGATGTGGTTCGTCAATTCGGTGAAAAAGCTCCCCGGGTAGGATTCGAACCTACCCACGACACAATTGGTGATACGTTGCGGTCACACCGTGTCGCGTTGCAACTCTTTGATCGACCGGGATTTCAGTCCCAAACCGGGTTGTGGAGGAATTATAGCGGCGGGGTATCGCGTGGGCCAACATCGCCCCCATTTTGCACCCAACTTCGCGGCACGAATCGTTCGAGCGTCTCGGCCATCAGGGTCTTTGGGACCACTACCAAAACTAAGTACACCCATCCGACCAGCCGCACGGCCCGTTCCGTCACGGAAGCTCCTCCTGG
>JAYTBD010000677.1:0-3392 GCA_043737155.1 Fimbriiglobus sp.
CAATGTCGAGTCGACAAGACGGCGATGGAACTTTTTGTCGCGGGCATCCGGGGCTAGGAAGTTGCATGGCGGCAGCGGTTAAGTGACCGCAAGTCGAAGCAGGATCGAAAGTTGCAAGACTGTTTTTGTTCAAGGTGGAACTCCGCAGCTTAAGAGGTTACGTCGATTGGCTGTTATCGAGGTAATCCCTGGAATGGTTCCAGCGACTCAGGAATCGTGGTTCCATCGACTCCGTTCGAACCCCACGATCCCCTCAAGTCGGCTCGCCATTACCAGTCGCTGCTCAGTTCGGGCGAGTTCGAGAACCGTGCGGCGCTTACCCGTTCGGCCGGTAAGTCAGAACGAGTAGACTTCGAAACCCGCGGAGGAGTAGGCGAGGCGATGGCTAGGACGAATAATGCAAATTCGAGGACGGAGGAAGCTTTCGGCACTTCGCGCCTGGGAATTACCAGAATGCAAAGCGAGAATACGAAGAGTACGACCCCGAGCGCCAGGCCCGCGAAAATAAAGAACACCCCCGCAAGCTGCATCATTTGTGGAAATGATTGGCTGCGGACAAAAGCGACGTGCGAGGACTGATGCCACTTGCACGCCGGGCAGGGGACGTTATCGTGCTCGGTTTCCAGAACTTCGGCCAGGTTGGCTTGCGCCTTCTTCAACGCCTTCTCGGACCCCCGGGATGAAGAGAAAAGGACCTTCTCGGAACCGTTCACGATTCGGGACATGGGGTACGAATACGTCTGGCCGCATTTCTCGCACGTCACGTCCTTGATAACCGACCCTTCAACCGTCGCGGAGTACAGTGTAGCTGGGATGAAGATCAACATAGAAGGTCTCGCTTCCTGAATTTAGCTGAAGAAGCATAGTTCAGGGAGGGAAGAAAAACAAACGAGAGGGCGAGACCGAGAGTTTAACGCGATTTCCGATTGAACGGAGAATTGTCGGAAACGACGAGCGGCATGCTGCTACCGAGATTGAATTCCGTCGAGTCGAAGTTGCCGGGTGCGGCTGATTTGCAGGTAGTTGGCGATCTTCGATTTGTGGAACCAGATCTTTGGCATACCTGAACCTCCTGAATCCTCGCCAATCCATAAGGCTCGGTGAAAACCGGCGGGTAGTCCGGCCCGCCGGTTCATTTTTACTGCCCGTCCACTGCTCTACGCCGGGCAGTCGTCGTTAAGAAAACAATCGGGCTGACAGGATTCGAACCTGCGACCTCTTCAACCCCAATGAAGCGCGCTAGCCAAGCTGCGCCACAGCCCGAGTTCGACAGATTCACTCTAGACGGTTCCGATCGATCTGACAATCGGACTTGGCCCGCGCTTCGCGGATTCCCTCCGTGAGTTGGGCGCTTGCCTCGCGGCGGATCGGCTGTTACTCTTTATGAATCGGAGCGTGGCCTTGGAATATCTGGTCGTTACCAACGCCGTGCGCCCCGCGGCGTTGAATCGGTATCGGGCGATCCCGCTCCGCAACTCCAGGTGCTCGATGCGTACTCTCGGCCTCGCACTCTTCTCCGCTCTCGCGGCTCTCGCTTTCACCGCGGATGGGGCTCGTGCCCAGACGCTCGCTAAGCAGTTGGAGCCGTACCGGAAGACGGCCAACGAACCCGGGGGGGCGCGCGGCCAAATCACGGAGTTCCGGGATCTCAAGATCACGCTGACCAAGCCGACACCGGAAGACAAAGCCGTGTTCGCCCAGATGGCGCAGTATCTGGTGAACCGCGTGACGCACCACGAATTTCACGCCACCACGCCCGAGCCGACCGATTTGAAGCCCCGACCCGTTGATAAGACCGTCAACGAACTCATCAATGATCTGCGGAAATTCATGCTCGTGCCGGCGGCCGATGGCAAGCTCACCCTACCGCAAGAGGATTACATCCGCGAATTCGGGGTCGCCCTCGACAAATCGCTCGCGCCTCTGGTCGTCCCGGAAAAAGGGAAAGCGGCGCTGCCCCCGATCCTCCGCGTGAACGCCGGCCGCATGCTCGCCGTCGCCTGCGAGAGCGGTGCCCCGGCGCATTGGCCGATGGTGATCGGCCTGCTCACGAATCCGGAAACGCCACCGGAGTTGTTCTTCTATGCGCTCAGAGCGGCCGAGGGACTCCTCGGCGGATTCGACGTTTCCCGATTGAGCCGGCTCGACCCGCAACCCGAAACGGCCGAACAGATCCTGTACAATCTCGTCCGCGCTCTCGAAGACATCGTGATCAAAGGTCCGGCGATCGCGGGCAAAGTCCACATCGAAGGCGGTTCCGCGCCGACGCTCACCACCGATCCCAAAGCGAAGCCGATGACCCTGCACCCCGAGCAATTGGTGGCCGTGCAACTCTACCGCCTTCAAGCGATCCGCGCGTTGGGTCGCCTGCGAACCGATACCCTCAGCGGCAAAGTGAAGCCCGCGCTCGAAGTCCGACCGGTGTACACCTTGGCCCGCGTCGCCATCGGCGATCCGGCGATCACGCCCGCGCTCAACAAAAAAGAGGTCGCCGAGGCGGTGATCGGCCTGGCCCGCGTCAACCCGGGTCCGAATTTGAATCTCGACGAATTGGCGTACGCGATTTCCTATGGTACGCGGGTCGTCTTCGCCGCGAAGGCCGCGAACCGGGAGGATAATTCGATCGCGTGGAAGGGATACGCCGGGAGAATGAACGCCGGTTTTCAAGAGTGGCAGGCCAACTGCGCGAAGATCTCCCGGGTGTCGCCGAAGCAAAAAGAAGCGATCAATTCGCTCGTGAAAAAAGCGTCCGATGGGTTGTTCAACCCGGTGCTCAACCCCACGGCCGGAGCGGGTAATGCCAGCACGATCAACCTGCAATCCATCGACGATTGGCAGCGCGACAACGCACCGGGCAGCGCACAGCAGTTGTTCGCGGATGATAAGGCGTTCAAATTGGTTTACGGTGGCAAATAGCGGCGCCCGACGATTTCAACTTTATAGTTGATCGAGACGTGGCATCGGCGATAATGAATTATTCCCCCACCGAGGTTCTGAACATGAATCGCTGGCTCGCGACCGCAATCGGGACGGTTCTCGCGGGGGCTGCCTGCTCGGCCCAAACACCACCGCCGGCCAACTCCGGCTATCTGGTCATCCGCGTCAAACTCTCGAGCGCCGACGGGGCGACCGCACCCGGCGGAAATCCGATGGAGCCGGGCGGCTTCCCGATGCAACCCGGCGGCTTCCCCATGCAGCCCGGCGGCATCCAGATGCCTCCGGGTGGATTCGCCCCTCCTCCGGGCGGATTCGCCCCTCCGGGTGGAGCGGGTGCTCCGGGATCGCCCGTCGCCGATGAACGTTCCGTATTCGCGGTGATTCCGGTCAAGTCGGTAACGCAAGGGCCCGTCTATACGGGCAAAGCGGTCAAAGCCGCAACCAACCCCCGGCAC
>JAYTBD010000678.1:0-3390 GCA_043737155.1 Fimbriiglobus sp.
GCCGTCGTCGACGTCGCCGACTTTGTGCTTGGTGCCGCTGTAGTACAGGATGCGCTCGGTCGTGGTGGTCTTGCCCGCGTCGACGTGGGCCATGATTCCAATGTTTCGGACTTTGTCGAGCATCATAAAGGAGCCTGCCCCCGGCGCAATCGGGGTTGGAGGGAATCGCGTCGGCGGAAACGAATCCGCCGCCGGGGGGCAAAGGTGCCCGCCGTGTGGGAAAGAGCCGACCGACGGTGCTGGGGTTCGGCGTTTCGCCCCGGACGCCGGGGCACATGATATGGTATCGGCGGGGTCGACAAAGTCTACGGAGGTCGGCGCGAAGGAACGGTGAAGGTGTATCGGGATTTTGGCAACGTGCATTTATTGTAGGGGCACCCCTTGTGGGTGCCCGGACGAACAGGTGTTTCAGAGCAAAAGGAACGCGATCGACTCCCGTCGTTGCAACGCCGAGGGCATCCGGTGCCGGGGACCCACAAGGGGTGCCCCTACGGAATCTGCCAAAATTACAAGTGCATCCGAACGGATTCCATCGCTTCCTCCACGGTGTCCCAGTCCCGTTCGCTTCGGGGAATGCGCTTCGCGTCGTAGTCGTCGTCGTCCGCATGGGGGAACCCGTACTTCCTCTGCAAGGCGTCGTATTCCTTCGCCGAGAGCAGGTACGCCAAGGTCGGCCCGCCTTCCTTCGCGAGGGGCGCGGCGAACGGCTCCTCGCCGTCGGCCAACGCCTCTTCGAGGATGGCGAGGAACACAGCCTCTTTATCTTTATCGGAGAGCGACTTGACGTAGTGCTCGGGCGAGAGCGGGGCAGCGCTTGTCATTCTTGGAACCTCCCAGAATCATTACCGTTATACTAACACAATCCCAGATCCCGATGCAAACTCAACCCACCGCGGATGGATGAATGACTCTCGATAGTCGCGTTGAATCCATCGGCCGCGAAATCTTCGCCCGGCTCGACCGGGGCGGGCCGCTGCTGTTCTCGCGGCCGTGGTGGGACGACAAGCTCATGGGCCTGACCATGGGCAACGAGGCGCTCAAGGTCCAACTTTTTCGGTTCGTCGACACATTGCCCTATCTCACGGATCCGAATGAAGTCGGTCGGCACCTGCGCGAATATCTGAACGAAGCACGGGAACAATTGCCGTGGTGGGTGCGCTCCGGTATCGGCTGGATCCCCGAGACCGGCTTCGCCAGTCGGATGCTCGCCAAGGCCGCGAAGGGCAACGCCGAGACGATGGCGCGGAAGTTCATCGCCGGGTCGAACGTGGACGAGGCCATCTCCGCGGTGAAGGCGATGCGCGAGATGAACCTCGCATTTACCATGGATTTGTTGGGCGAAGCGACGATCACCGAAGCGGAAGCGGATCACGTTCAGAAGCAATACTTCGACCTGCTGACCGGGTTGCCGCCGATCATCAATGCATCGCCGGAGATCCCGATCATCGACCGCGACGACGCCGGGCCGATCCCGCGCGTCAACGTATCCGTCAAGCTCTCGGCGCTGTTCAGCCAGTTCGATCCGATCGACCCCGTGGGCACGTCAAAAGTGGTGCGCGGTCGCCTCCGACCGATCCTCGCGCTGGCGCGGAAGAATGATGCCTTCGTGAACTTCGACATGGAGCAGTACAGCTTCAAGGACACGACGCTGCGCATCTTCCGCGAGATCCTCGTCGAGCCGGAGTTCCGCGATTGGCCGCACGTCGGCATCGCCATCCAAGCGTATTTGAAGGACACCGAAGCCGACTTGCGGAGCTTGCTGAACTGGGCGAAGACCGAGCGGAAGTGCCCCGTTTGGATCCGCTTGGTGAAGGGGGCCTACTGGGATTACGAAACGGTGATCGCCGCGCAGAACGGTTGGCCCGTGCCGGTGTTCACTCAGAAGTGGCAATCGGACGACAACTTCGAGAAGTGCGCGACCTTCTTGATGGAGAATCACACGTGGCTGCGGCCCGCGTTCGGCAGCCACAACATCCGCAGCATCGCCCACGCGTTGGCCGTCGCGGAGCGCCTCGGCGTGCCGAAGCCGCGCTACGAATTCCAGATGCTTTACGGTATGGCCGACCCGATCAAGGTAGTGCTGAAATCGCTCGGGCACCGCGTGCGGATCTACACGCCCTACGGCCAATTGCTGCCGGGCATGGCGTACTTGGTGCGGCGGTTATTGGAGAACACGTCGAACGATTCCTTCTTGCGGCAGGGTTTCACCGACGGGGTTTCGGAGTCGGTGTTGTTGCAAGTTCCGGGAAGAAACCAAGCGACCCTCCCCCTCTCCGTTTCGGAGAGGGGGCCGGGGGGTGAGGTCTGGCCTCATGGAATGGAACGGCCTTCATCTATTTTCGGGGAGACCTCACCCCCTAACCCCCTCTCCGAAACGGAGAGGGGGGACCGGAATCATTCGCACACTGAGACCTCCATGCAGCCCGCTTCCCGCAACGGCACGGCGTCGAATCACAACTTCGAAAATGAACCGCTCAGCGACTTCTCGAAGGAAGCCAACCGCGAGGCGATGGTCCAAGCGCTGCGCACCGTCCGCAGCCAACTCGGGCGCACCTTCCCCGTCGTCATCGACAATGCTCCCGTCGCCACAACCGAGTTCGTCGAATCGTTCAACCCATCGAAGAAGAGCGAACTCATCGGCCGCACCGGACGCGCCACCGTCGAACAAGCGCAGCGAGCGGTAGCCTCGTGCCAAGCGGCATTTGAAACTTGGCGTGACACCTCCATCGCCCAGCGCGCCGAATTCCTGCGCAAGCTCGCTTCCACAATGCGTACTCGCCGCTTCGAACTCGCCGCGTGGATCGTCCTCGAAACCGGCAAGCCCTGGCGCGAATCCGACGCCGATGTCGCCGAGGCCATCGACTTCTGCGAGTACTACGCCGCGGAAGCCCTGAAAATGTGGGCCGGCCAGGGCATGCCCGTCCCCGGCGAGGAGAACCACCACTTCTACGAACCGCGCGGCGTCGCCGTCGTCATCTCGCCGTGGAATTTCCCGCTCGCCATCCTCTGCGGCATGGCCACGGCCGCGGTCGTCACCGGCAACACCGTCATCCTCAAACCGGCGGAGCAATCGGGCGTCGTCGGTGCCAAGCTCATGGAATGCTTCCAGCAAGCCGGCTTCCCCGCGGGCGTCGTCAACTTTGTCCCCGGCATCGGCGAGGAAATCGGACCGACGCTGGTCAGCCATCCAGACGTGGCGCTGATCGCCTTCACCGGTTCGCTCAAGGTCGCATTGCTCATCAACGAGCAAGCGTCCAAGACCCCCATCGGGCAGAACTTCGTCAAGAAGGTCATCGCCGAGATGGGCGGCAAGAACGCGGTGATCGTCGATTCGGATGCCGACCTCGACGAAGCGGTGCGCGGCGTCGTCGATTCCGCCTTCGGCTACGG
>JAYTBD010000679.1:0-3386 GCA_043737155.1 Fimbriiglobus sp.
TTGCGGCCGACGCCGTATAGCTCTTGCGTCTCCTTCGATTCCTTGGCGATGTCCATCGCCTCCGGTGCGGCGGTTTGCATCCGGTAGGCGAGTTCGAAGCTCTTGATGCGCGCTTCGAGATCGCGGTCCGCGGCGGTCGGTTCGATCTTCATGCGGTTCAATTTCGACATCAGTTCCAACGACGCTTCCTGGTCGCCGGCGCTCACGTCGCCCGGTCGCTTCAAGTTGTCGATGGCGTCGCCCGTCGGCTTCAACCACGTCCCTTGGTACGCCCCCGGCAAAAAGCCGTTGGTCCAGTTCAAGGTGTGGCCCTTCGGCAATCCCCGGCCTTTCGGATCGGACATGACGACGAAGCCGGGGAGGTTCTCGTTCTCCGAACCGAGGCCGTACGTCACCCACGATCCGACCGATGGCAAACCCATGCGCGGCACGCCGGTGTTCATCATGAACAGGGCCGGGCTGTGGTTGTTCGACTCCGTGTGCAGCGAGTGGATGAACGCCATTTTATCGACGTGTTTGGCGAGGTTCGGGAACAGGGACGACACCCACTTCCCGCATTGGCCGTGCTGCTTCCACTCGAACGGGGACTTCATCAGCGGCCCGATGGCGTTGGTGAAAAAGCCGGTGTTCTTGTCCAAGTTCGGCAGCGGTTTGCCGTCGTGCTTGGCGAGTTCGGGCTTGTAGTCCCACGTGTCGACTTGGCTGTGGCCGCCGTTGACGAAGATCCAAATGACCGCCTTGGCCTTGGCGGCGAAGTGGGGCTTCTTCGGCGCGAGCGGGTTGAGCGAGGCCTTCGTTTCGGCGCGGGCCAGCAGGTCGGCGAGGGCGAGAGAGCCGATGCCGGCACCGCAGCGGGCGAGCAGGGCGCGGCGGGAGATATTCATGGGCGAGGTTCCATTCAATCGACGTAGATGAACTCATTCAAACTGAACAGCACCAACGCATACTCCTGCAAAGCTTTATCCAACTTCCCGCGCTTCGTCAAAAACTCTACGCCAGTGTCCCGTTCGTCCTTGGTCGGCGGACGGCCGAACGCCGCTCGGTAGGCCGCATCCACCACCGCTGACAAGCCTTTGTCAGCGTGCGGTTTCAACTTCGTGGCGAAGCCGTTGGCGGCGGAGCGCACGTTCGGATTGTTCAGAAACAACAAGGCTTGGGGCGACACCGTCGTCGTCGAACGGGCGCTGGCGCTCGTCAGCGTGTCGGGCCAATCGAAGACCTGCAAACTCGGGATCAACTGGCTGCGCTGGATCCGGAAGTAAATGCTGCGCCGCTTCATGCCCTCGTCGGCGAGGCCGGGTCCGTACAGGGTCGGGTCGAGTTGCCCGCTCACGGCGAGCCAGTTGTCGCGGATCGCTTCGGCTTCGAGTCGGCGCTTCGGCCGGTGGCCCCAGAGTTTGTTGTCCGGGTCGGCGGCCGACGCCGTGCTCCCGAGTTGGTACGCCCGGCTCATCACCATCAGTTTGTGGACGCGCTTCAACTTCCAACCGCCGGCGACGAGGTCGTTGGCCAGCCACTCCAGCAATTCCGGGTGCGTCGGCGCTTCGCTCTGATAGCCGAAGTCGTTGAGGGTGGAAACGATACCCCGGCCGAAGTGATGGTGCCAGAGCCGATTCACCATCACCCGCGCGGCCAATGCCCCGGCCCCGTCGGCCGTGTCGGTCATCCAGTTCGCCAATGCCGTCCGTCGGAGGGAAGTCGCCGCCGGCTTCGGGGCGATCCAATTGGCCTCGGGCTTGCGCGACAGCACCTGCAAGAACCCGAGCGAGACTTCGCCGTCTTTCTGATCCGCGTCGCCGCGCTTCAGCAAATGCGTCACCGGGTAGAAGTCGGGGATCGACCCGTCGGCCGTGTGGTGCCGCATCGGCTTCTTGCCTTCGGTGGTCGCTTGGATGATCGTCTTCGTCGACTTCGGCCGCGTCTTTTCCAACTCGGCAATCTTCGCTTGGAACTCGTTGTGGGCCGCATCCGCCGGCTTTGTCTTCTTCAACTCGTCCTGAAACGGTTTCAACTTCGCGTCGAAGGCGGCTTGGATGGCTTTCTGTTCGGGCGTGCCGTAGTCGTACTCCACCTCGGCGCGGACGGTCGTGGTGAACGCGGACAGCAACCGGTAGTAATCCTTGGTCGGGATGGGGTCGAACTTGTGGTCGTGACAACGCGCGCAGCCGACCGTGAGCGCCAGCATCGCGTGCCCCGTGGTGGCGAGCATGTCGTCCATCGCGTCGTAGCGGATGCGCTCCGCTTCGCGGTTCGTGATCTGCGTCGGGAAGACCCCGGCGCCGAGGAACCCGGTCGCCGCGAGAGCTTGCGGATCGCCCGGCGCGAGTTCATCGCCGGCGATCTGCCACTTGGCGAATCGGTCGTACGGCATGTCGGCGTTGAGCGCCTTGATGACGAAGTCGCGGTAGTGGTAGGCGTTCGGTCGGAAGTAATCATGCTCGAAGCCGTGGCTCTCGGCGTAGCGCGCGGGGTCGAGCCAGTGCCGGCCCCAGCGCTCGCCGTACGCCGGCGAAGCGAGCAAGCGATCGACGACCTTCTCCAGCGAAGTCGCGGAAGTGTCGGCGACGAACTTTTCGACCTCGTCCGCGCCCGGCGGCAAACCCGTCAGGTCGAAGGTCAAGCGGCGGAGCAGCGTGCGTTTGTCCGCGTCGGCGGACGGTGCGATCTTCGCGGCTTCGAGCTTCGCCAAGATGAACTTGTCGATCGGATTGCGAACCCAGTCCCCGGCCTTCACCGACGGCGGTTCGACCTTTTGGAGTGGTCGGTAGGCCCAGTATTGCTTGTCCTTATCCGTCACGACCATCGGCTGCTTCACGACCGACACCGGCGCATCGACGAGCGGTTTGTCGTACGCGGCCCCGAGGTCGATCCACTTCACCATCGCCGCGATCGCCTCCTTGCTCAGTTGGCCTTTCGGCGGCATGTGCAATTCGTCGGTCCGCGTGACGAAGTCGATCAGCTTGCTTTCCTTGGCCTTACCGGGGAGAGCGGTGTCGCCGCGGTCGCCGCCTTTCAACAGCGATTCGCGCGATGCGATGTTGAGCCCCGATTTCGTCTTGGATCCGCCGTGGCACTCCAAACAGTTCTTGATCAGCACCTCGCGCACACTGTCTTTGAACAACTGCTGGCTCGCGGCCATCTTGGTCGCGTGATCGGCCGGCACTTGCTGCGCCGATGCGACCGCGCAGGCGAATGCGGAGAGCGCGGCCGAGAGAAACAGGCGGTTCATAGGCGTCGGGGAGAGAGGGCGGGAGGGCGGGCTAAGCTTTGGCCATCATAACCGAATTTCAGGTCGGTGGGAACCGCCTTTAGGTAGATCGACTTGCGACAAAATTGTAGGGGCACCCCTTGTGGGTGCCCTGGAAAGGGATGCCAGAGCTCCGTTT
>JAYTBD010000680.1:0-3386 GCA_043737155.1 Fimbriiglobus sp.
CGCCGAATCTTCGGAATTTCGGATTGTGGGGGGACGGGGTAGGGGAAACTCCTTTTTTGTTTCGGGCAAGTCAATTCGACGATTGTGATCGCGGAGATGAAAATGGTCCCCGACCAGAGCCGCGGCTTGTAACGTGGCCCTGGCCGCGATGGACAATCGGGCGGGGTCCACCGAGTACCAAATGATCGACTGCATATCGGTGACGACCTCATTCATCGCCGACGGTTTCCCGAGCTGCGCACCAAGCTTCTCGCCTCATGGCCTTGAACTCTTCCGGTGAAAGCGAGCCAGTCGCCAGATGGGCGAAGCGGCCCATCAACGGTTTGCGTTCGACCGGCGGTTTGCCCGCGTGGATAGCCCGCAGCGACTCGACCAATTGGCGAATGCTCCGCACGACCGGAGCGGGCAAGTCGCTGAGGTCGAGCAACGCGGAGGACGGCGGAGGTAGTGTCTCGGTATCCATATCCGCAATATACCCCACTCCAATTACCCCAACAAGCGCCGGTACAGTGCCTCGTAATCGGCGGCGCTGCGCTCCCAGGACCAATCTTGGCGCATTGCGGTCAGCACCACCTGACGGAAATCATTGGGCCGGTCGCGGTAGAGCATCAGCGCGTACTTCACGGTTTCGTAGAGCGCGCTCGGGGTGTAATCCACGAAGCTGAAACCGGTGCCGGTGCCGTTCTTCAAGTTCTCCTCGTTCGCATTCACGATGGTGTCGGCCAAGCCGCCGGTCGCGCGCACGACCGGCGGAGTGCCGTACTTCAAACTGTAGAGCTGGTTCAACCCGCTCGGTTCGTACCGGCTCGGCATGAGGAACAGATCCGACCCCGCTTCGACCAAGTGGGCGAGCTGCTCTTGGAAGCCGAGGTAGATGCCGACCTGCTCCGGGTGCTTGGCGTGGAAGCTCGTCAGTTGGTCGTGGAACTCGCGGTCGCCGTCGCCGAGGAAGATGAGCTGGCAGCCGAGGTCGAGGAAGCCGGGGGCGGAACTGAGGATCAGATCGATGCCCTTTTGACTCACGAGGCGGGCGACCAACCCGAGCACCGGCTTCGCCGGATCGACCGGCAAGTCGAAGCGCTTCTGCAGTTCCGCTTTGTTCGCCGGTTTGTTCTCGAAGACGTTGCCGGCGTCGTAGCGCTTCGGGAGCAGCGGGTCGATGGCCGGGTTCCAGACGTCGTAATCGACGCCGTTGACGATGCCGCTGAGCTTGTCCTTGTTTTCGATCAGCAAGCCTTCCATGCCGCAGCCGTACTCGGCCGTTTGAATTTCACGGGCATACGTCGGGCTGACGGTGTTCACCGCGTCGGCGAAGACGACGCCCGCTTTCAAGTAATTCAACTGGCCGTGATATTCGAGTTGCTTCGGGTTGAACATCCAGCCGGGCAGTCCGGTCATGCGCATCACGTCCGCCCCGAACATCCCCTGATAAGCGATGTTGTGGATCGTGAACACCGAGCGGATGTTGGCGTACTTCGGGTTCGTGCGGAACACTTCCGACAAGTACGCGGGGACGAGACCCGTCTGCCAATCGTTGGCGTGGACGATGTCCGGTTGAAAGCGAATTGTCGGGATGATTTCGAGCGCCGCGCGGCTGAAGAAAGCGAAGCGCTCGGCGTTGTCCGGGTAGTCGGCTTTGTATCCGCCCGGCATCGTCGCCTGGTACAAGCCGCGACCGTGGTAGCCGTCGTCGCGGTCGAAGTACTCGGGCGCGTCGATGAAGTAGATCGGCACATCGGTGCTGGGGAGTTCGGATTGAAACACCTTGCACGCCAAGATGCGCGTCCCGATGGGCACGTGCAGCACGTGGCTCGTCGCCCGCGGTGGATTCTTCCCAAAGCGCACGGCCCGGTAGTACGGCATCACCACCGCGACTTCGTGACCACGACGGGCCAACGCGCGGGGGAGGGAACCGGCAACATCGGCCAACCCGCCGGTCTTGGCGAAGCCGACGACTTCCGAGGCGACGACGAGAATGCGCAGTGGTGGCACCAATCCGGCTCCGGAAGGGAGGAATGACGAGTGGTATCTTACCGGAGCGGCATCCCTCGACCCCAGATTCTTGCGGTGACGATATTCGCATTGCCTAAGTTGCGGTATTAGCCTACTATAATACTATTGGTTACCATGACAGGTTCTCATCCATGCCGATCCGTTTCCACTTGGGGTTTCTATTAGTCCTCCCTTTCATCGGTGTGGGTTGCAACAGTGCTCCACCCCCGCCGACGATTGTGACCACCACGAGCATGATAGCCGACGCGACGAAGCGTATCGCCGGACCGCACTGGCAGGTCGAATGTCTGATGGGGCCGGGCGTTGATCCGCACAAGTACCAACCCTCGGCCGGCGACCTCGGGCGGTTGTCGGGGGCCAAGCTGATCTTGTTCAACGGGCTTCACCTCGAAGGCAAGATGGTCGACGTACTGGAGAAGCCGGCCAAGGGCCGCAAGGCTGTGGCCGTAACCCGCGATCTGAAGGAAGCCGATCTCCGCGCGGCCGAGCCGGGGCTGGAAACGATCCACGATCCGCACATCTGGTTCGACGTGCGGCTCTGGAAAAAATGCGTCGATACGATCCTTGAGGAACTCTGCTTACTCGATCCTGCGCACGCCGCCGAGTTCCGTATCAACACCGCAGAGTATCAAAAGGAGCTCGACGAACTCCACAAGGAAGTGTTGGCGAAGGCCGCGAAGATCCCCGCCGACAAGCGAATTTTGGTGACGAGCCATGACGCCTTCGGCTACTTCGCCGCCGCGTACGGCTTGGAAGTTCACGGCTTGCAAGGGGTTAGCACCGCCGCGGAATCGGGGACGCAGGACGTCGAAACGCTGGCCAAGATCATCGGCGAAAAGAAGGTGCCCGCGGTGTTCACCGAAACCTCGGTGCCGAGCAAAGGCTTGGAAAAAGTGTTGAGCACGGTGAAGGAACGCTACAAATTCGATGTGCGCCTCGTGGCCGACGACGAGGCGCTTTACTCGGACGCCCTCGGCGAGAGCGGTTCGTCCGGCGCGACGTACATCGGCATGGTCCGCCACAACATCGATGTCATCGTAAAGGCGTTGTCGCAGTGACCGCACCCATTCTCAACGCCATCGAAGTGCACGACCTCACGGTGGCCTACCGCGACAAGCCCGCCCTCTGGGACATCGACCTGACGGTGCCACCGGGGGTGCTCGTCGGCGTCGTCGGCCCCAACGGCGCGGGCAAGACGACGTTGCTGAAATCGATGCTCGGCCTCATCCGCCCCGTCTCCGGCCGCGTGCTCATCCACGGCCAACCCTACGACGCAAACAAACAAGCCGTGGCGTACGTCCCCCAGCGCGGCAGCGTCGATTGGGACTTCCCGACGACGGTGTTCGACGTGGTGCTCATGGGCACCTACGGCC
>JAYTBD010000681.1:0-3385 GCA_043737155.1 Fimbriiglobus sp.
CCCGCCGCCCCGGTCCATCCCTGAGGGAATCATGCCGATCAAGGTCACCTGCACCAATTGCGGGGGCGTCCTCCACGCTCCGGACGACGCCGGCGGGAAACGCGGCCGCTGCCCCACCTGCGGGAATGTGCTCCCCATCCCGGCGGACGCGCCGCGGCTCCCCCCGGCCTCGGGCGAATCGCCCGCGAAAGCGAGTCGGAGCGGACCTTCCTTCGGCGACTTCAACACAGGGTCGCAGGCCGCCGCATCGGCCCGTCCGACCCCGGCCGGGGCCCCCCTCCCATTCGCCGACGATTCGCCGGCGTCCGCGCGCTCCTCCGTGCCGTCGCTCGCCGAGCCGACCGTGTCACCGCGCCGCGGTCGGCCCGCGCCGGCCGCACTGCCGTCCGAGGATCGCCGTCGGCCGAACGATCCGTTCGCGCGGACGGCGACTGGCAAAGTGGAAGGCGAAGTCACGGACAAGTTGATCCGGAAGTGGAAGAAAGTCCGCGGCGGATTTTGGTGGGTCCGCGTGGCGATCCCATTTTTACTGCTGCCGATCTTGGCGTTGAACGGCCTGAAACTGTACGAGCACTTCATCGGTGCGGTGCCCGTGAAAGACCCCGGCTACTCGGGCCAAAGTTGGTTGACCTCCCAGCAGGAATTCGAAATCGTGGCGGTGATGGCCCCGTTCGTTCTCGGCGTCCTGCTGCTCATGATGGGCCGTTTCGGCGTGGCGAGTGCGCCCCACAGAGCCAAGTCGCGCGGATTGGCTCTCTTCTCGGCATTGGCGACACTGCTGGTCGTCTGCTCTTGCATCGCCGTGGCCATGCCCGTGGTCGCCCTGCTCGCTTTGGGCGAACAAGACCTGCCGATCGTGGTCCGCACCAACGGTGTCGCCGAGTGGAGATTGATGCTGCCCGGCGATGCCGAAGGGATCATGCAGCGGCTCGGTTTGCTCGTCGGGGCGAGCGCGTTCATACTAGCGGAATTCTGGTTCGCTTCGGCGCTCGGTCGACTCGGAACCGCCTTGAACAGCGACCGCTTGGCGGCCCGTGCGACGCGCTACCTCGTGGTGCTCGGATTGATCGTCGCCGGCTTGGTGGCGACGGGGGCGTTGACCCCGGCGTATAATTTCGGGGAGATGCCCCGCGAAGTGAGCTCCCAGACGAACAAGTTCGTGCGGGGCCATTGGAACGAGCAAGCCGAGCCGCAACTCGACAAGGTCGGGAACTTCCGCACGCCACTGCGGGCCGGGGCGTTCATCCTCGGCGGACTGCTCGTCGCGGGGATTTACTGGCGCTTGGCCGGAGCGGGCCGCGGCGCCGTCAAGGATTGGATCGATCAGAACGAGCGCCCTTAGGGGCCGGCGTGCTCGAGGAGGGCACGGCCATGGCTTTGCTCTTTTGTTGCCCGGAGTGCGGATCGAACATACGAGTCCCCCGGTCGGCGGCCGTCGCGACGGTCGCCTGCCCGGAGTGCCGGGAGCCCATCCACGTCCCGCGCCACACCCACCCGGCCGAATCGTTGCACGACACCCCGGCCGTCCCGGCCATCGAAGCGGCCCGCGCCCGCGCGGGCTTGGCCCGGCTCTCGCTCAGTCTTTGGCTGTTCATGGCTTGGGCTTTCCTCGCGCTCATCGTCCTGAGTTTGCGCGCCGCCCTCGGGCCGCAACCGCCCGAATTCGTGCCCGTTTGGGTCCCGGTCACGCTCAGCATTCTCGCGATCGTGAGTTGGGGCCTCGGCTTGCTCGCCTGTTGGTTCCGAGTCCGCGGCTATTTGCAAGTGCGCGGGGCCGGCGCGGCGGTGGGCGTGGAGATGTGGGTCCGCCTCCCGGCCGTCGGAGCCGTTTTCACCGGTATCGGCGAGACCTCGGCGATACCTTGGCTCGTCGGGCGGACGGTGTTCGAACTCCCGCCGGAAATCGCCGCGATCGCATTCTTCGGTTTGCTTTGCGGGCTGATCGGACTGGTGCTCGAATTCGCGTTCGTCACCGCCCTGCACCGCTTGTTGTGGGAAACCGCGGGATGGCAAGCCGCGAACAAGACGGGCACCTACGCCGTCACGTTCTTGTTCTCGTCGGTCGCGGCGATGGTGAGCGTCATCGTCGGCGGCATCGCCGTGATGGCCCTCGTCGGGGCCGCCCCCGCCGAGGCGGAAATCGCGGCCAATCCATTGCCCATCGAGGTGCGCATCGTCACCGCAGTGGTGATGAGCATCTTGACCGCGATCACCGCGCTGGTGGCCTATCGATACGGGAGGCTGCTGCGCTCGACGCGACGAGCACTGGCGGCCCCGCAGCCTTACGCGGGGCCGATTCCGAAAGTGTTGGGGTGAAGGAGCATTCCGAATGGCAGAAGGTCGGAAGAAACTCCAAGCCTTGGCGAAAGAAAGATTGCTCGATGCCAAGGCCTTGCTTGGTCGAAAGCGATGGAGCGGCGCATACTACTTGAGCGGGTATGCTGTCGAGTTGGCATTGAAATCGCGGATTCTCGTTTACATGGTCGATTCCGATTACGTTTTTGGATCGGCTCCTCAAAAAATTCAGCTACGTGACTTCTGGATTCACGATCTCTACAAACTCGTTGGTCTGGGCGGCTTGGAGGAAGAGTTGATGAGAGAGCTGGAGGCCGATGCGATATTCAACAAGTATTGGTCCCTCGTGAACGAGTGGAATGAGTCCGCACGCTATGTCGAAACCAGCGAATCTGAAGCCAAAGAATTGTATCGGGCTATCGATGACCGAGAAAATGGGGTGTTCAAATGGATTCGGAAACACTGGTGAGCGATCGCCTCACCGAGCGTCGTGTTCAAGACGGATTGAAACTGTTGACCGCCCTCCGAGACAACCATTTTCCATTCGGGGGCGCCTGTTGGGGCAAAGGGTATCGTTGGATACTATATATTTCTACTCCCAGAGTGGACGAAGTGGGCAAACTAGCGGCCTACGGCGAATTCTTGCCCCTGTTGCGTCAACTAGAGGATGTCTGGATCACGAGTTCCGACATTACGCTCGCCGGCATGACGCATCATACTGCCCGATCAATATCAGTTGTCCAGTCTCTGAAATCGATGGTTGGCCGGCTGTATGAAGGTGCGCCATTCGGCGGGACGCCGTTCACTGAAATGTACGTCTACCCCGCAAACATCCCAGCGGAACCCGCCGCCGTCTGACCAGCTCCGCGGACCCCCATGCACTACATCGACCCGCACATTCACATGATCTCGCGCACCACCGACGACTACGCCCGCATGGCGATCGCCGGCTGCGCCGCCATCTCCGAACCGGCCTTTTGGGCCGGATTCGACCGCGGTACCGCCGACGGATTCCATGATTACTTCCGCCACCTCACCGAGGTGGAACCCAAACGCGCGGCTTTGTATCACATCGAACATTATTCTTGGT
>JAYTBD010000682.1:0-3385 GCA_043737155.1 Fimbriiglobus sp.
TGCGCGGCGGCGACCAGCGGGTGATCCAAGCGGCGATCGATACCGTCGCGCGAATGGGCGGGGGGACGGTCCGACTCCTCCCCGGCACCTTCCGGCTGCGGAACGCCGTCCACTTGACTTCGAACTTGCGCCTCCTCGGCAGCGGTCCCGAGACGGTGCTCGTCAAAGAGGCCTCCCTCACATCGAAGCTCGCCGCCGATTCCGACTGGTACGATCAAGAAATCACCCTCGCCGACGCCGGGGGTTTCCGGGTCGGCGATGGAATCTGCCTGCGCGCGAAGAACCCCCACCACGGCGGGGCGACCGTGATCAAACGGACGCTGATCGCTCGATCCGGCAACCGGTTTAAGCTCGACAAGGGATTGCGGGAAAACCTGTGGACGGATGGGAACCCGACGGCTTCCACCCTGTTCCCCCTGCTCAGCGGCGAGTTCGTCACGAACGTCGCCATCGAGAATTTGGCGTTGGAGGGGAACAAAGCGAACAACGGGGAACTGGATGGGAACTACGCGGGGTGCATCTTTCTGCAAGACTGCTCCGATATCGGCATCCGCAAAGTCGTCGCCCGGGACTACCGCGGGGATGGGATCAGTTGGCAAATATGCCACGACGTCACGGTCGAAGACTGCGAAAGCCGCGACCACACGGGATTGGGTCTCCACCCCGGGTCGGGATCGCAGCGACCCACGATGCGCGGGAACACCATCGCGGGGTGCAACATCGGGATTTTCTTCTGCTGGGGCGTCAAGTACGGCCTCGCGGAGAAGAACACCATCGAAGACATCAAAACGGCGGGCATCTCCGTCGGCCACCGCGATACCGACAACCTGATCCGGGGCAACACGGTAAAGCGGAGCGGGCAGTCCGGCATCCTGTTCCGACCGGAGCGGGGCGCGGGGTTTACCGGCGACCGCAACACGGTCGAGGGGAACACGATCGTCGACACAGGCGGGGAAGACGCCGCCGCGGTGGAAGTGCAAGGCGTGACCGCCGGCTTGGTGTTCCGCAACAACGTGCTGAAGGAGACCCGCGATCCCGGGAAGCGCGTCGGCTTTCGACTCGGCAAAGAGACGAAAGACATCACCCTCGACGGTAACACGGTCGAAGGCTTCGCAATGAAAATGGACGATCGTCGGAAATAAGCATCACTTGATCGAGCCGAGGTAAGCCAGCAGATCGGCCATCGCCGCGGGGTCCAACTTCGCTTCCAATCCCTCCGGCATCGCGGACAGCCCCGTGCTGCGGAGCGATGCGATGTTCACCCGCTGCATGGTTTCGCTCTTGCCATCGGCCTTGCGGATGGTGACGGTGTTCCCCGTCTCGGCCGCGATCATGCCGGTGAGGTCGGTCCCCTCTTCGGTGGTGAGCAAGTAGGTGTAATACTGCGGGAGAACCTCGCGGTTGGGATCGAGGATGTTCGCGAGGACCGCTTCCGTACCGCGGTTCTTGATCGAAGCGAGATCGGGCCCGAACGCCTCGCCGACCCCTTCGAGCCGGTGGCAGGCGGAGCAGTTCTCTTTGAACAAAAGCTTCCCTTTGGCGGCGTCACCCTTCACTTCGGTCGCCTTTTGGTACTTCGCGAGGACATCTTTCCGTTTCGACAACGCGGTCCCGCCGAATAGTTTCGCCACGCGTTCGGCCACCTTCACGGGGGACGATTTCTGCAGCGACTGCACACGGGCGGGGTCGAGGTCGGCGGGTCGCACGGCGCCTTTCTCGACGGCGTCGAGAAAGGCGTTCTGCCACGCCGCTCGGCCGAGAAGGGTCTCGGTCGCGGTCGAACGAATCTGCGGTGTCATCGACGGCCACGCGGCCAAAACCATGGCGGGCACATCCGCGGAATCGAATCGCCCGAGCACTTCGAGCGCGGCGAGTTGCACCGGCTGGGGTTCTTTCACGTCGAGGGACGCGGTCAGTACTCCCTTGACCTCGGCGAACGGCGCGAGCCCGAGTGTGCGTAGGGCGGCGGCGCGGACAGCGGGATCGGCCTTCCTATCGACGACCGTCCGCCGGGCATCGGTCAAAAGTTCGGCGAAGATCGCCCCTGCTTGGCCGGTCGTTAGTCCCGCGAATTTCTCCCGTGCGGTCGCCGGCAGTTTCGAGACGAACGCTCGGATCAGTTCCCCCGCCAATGACTTATCCGCTTCGGGGAGCGTGTTGATCGCCCGCACGACTTCGGCGTGTTCGTCCGCCCGATTCGCCGCCGCGATTTGCGAGACGAGAGCGGGCAATAGCTCCCGCACACCGGCCGTCGCCCGCTCGGCCAACAGCATGGCGAACACCGCGCCACCGCGATCCCCGATCGAGCAGAGAATCGCCAGCCGCATCAGCGGATTCGACGCATCCTTGACCGCGAGTGCCGCGAGCAGTTCCGTATTCGACTCGCCGGAAAAGGCGCCGACCGTGAACGCGAGTTGATAGCGGACGCGCGGATTTGGATCGTCCGCGAGCACCCGGAAGCGCTTCGACAGGCCGGCCGACAGCCCGAACCCTTCCGAGAGCCGGAGGGCGTGTTCGCACACGCGCGGATCGGCATCGCCGAGCGCTGATATCACGTCGCTCGCGGTGAGTGCCTTGAGCCCCTGCAAGGCATGGAGCGCGTGCATCCTTCCGATGGGCGACTTCGCTTCGACCGCGAGTTTGCGAAGCGAGGGCACGGCCTCCTTGTCCTGCAGTTGGTAGAGCAACCGGGCGGCGGTGTCTCGGTGCCAACCGTTGGGATGTTCGAGTAGCACGACGAGTTCCGCTGTCGTGGCCTTCCCGAGTCGCGGCGGTTTGGTTTGCTCGAAGCCGTCCGGGACGATCCGCCAAATGCGGCCGCGATCGATGCCGCCGGCGACATCCACGAATCGGAGCATTTGAGGGGGAAGGGCGACAGCAGTTTCGATCAACTCGCGGTACATATCGACGATGTGCAGCGTTCCATCCGGGGCGTTCGCGAACTGCACCGGTCGGAACCAGATGTCCTTCGACGCCAGGAATTCGCGGTCTTTCTCGGCCCGGACAGCCGACCAGCCGAGCCCCTTCGGTTCGAGCTTCGCGCGGTAGACGAGGTTGTTTGCGACCTCGCCGACGAACGCGTTGCCCCGGTACTCGGGCGGGAAAGCGCTGCCGCGGTAGACCGTGACCCCGGACGTTCCGGTGAAGAAGCCGAAGGGTTGTCCCCCTTCGTCCGAACCGGAGAAAATCTTCTCTTTCCGCAGCCGCGTGCGGGCTTCGCGCCACGGCTCCGGCGGACTGATGCGGCGCAAGTTCGGGTACCGACCCGCGGCGTTGATATCCACGACCGGCGATGGGGCGATCACGAACGGATTGCGGGCCGTGTAGCGCGCATCGTATGCGAGGTGCTCGATCGGGTTGCTGTTATCGCACACGAATGTGTCGC